>NZ_KB291532.1:26154-50445 GCF_000318315.2 Capnocytophaga sp. oral taxon 324 str. F0483
CTTTCCGTCGCTACATACTTTGCCAAAGTTGAAATCCCCTTCGCATTACCTTCGTCATTCGTCATTCATCATTCGTCATCTCTTTCTTTTACTTTTTACATAAATCCCATTTTTTGTCATTTGCCAATTATTTTCTATTTTTGCACTTTAAACAACATCTGTTCCGATGGAAGACAATACACCTCAAAACACTACTCCACAAGGAGATAGCATCATTAAAGTCACAGGTATGTACCAAGATTGGTTCTTGGATTATGCTTCGTACGTAATCCTCGAACGCGCTGTACCAGCAATCGAAGATGGCTTTAAGCCCGTACAACGCCGTATTATGCACTCGCTTAAAGAATTAGACGATGGTCGCTACAACAAGGTGGCTAACGTCGTAGGGAATACAATGCAGTATCACCCTCACGGCGATGCGAGTATAGGCGATGCTATTGTACAAATCGGTCAGAAGGACTTGCTCATCGATACGCAAGGTAACTGGGGAAATATCCTCACAGGTGACGATGCGGCAGCTCCTCGTTATATCGAGGCACGCCTTTCTAAGTTTGCCCTTGATGTGGTGTTTAGCCCTAAGGTAACCGAATGGCAATCCAGCTATGACGGTCGTAAAAAGGAGCCTATCAGCTTGCCGGTGAAGTTCCCGCTCCTCTTGGCACAAGGTACCGAGGGGATAGCCGTGGGGCTTTCTACCAAGATATTACCTCACAACTTCATCGAGCTTATCGAGGCTTCCATTGCTTACCTCAAAGGTAAACCTTTTGAGTTATACCCCGATTTCCCTACTGCGGGTATTATGGACGTAAGTGGCTATAACGATGGGGCAAGAGGCGGACGTGTGCGGGTGCGTGCTAAGATTTCGCAACTCGATAAGAGTACGCTTTGCATCACCGAAATTCCGTTTACTACCACCACTACTTCGCTTATAGATTCTATACTGAAAGCGAACGAAAAAGGTAAGATAAAAATCAAAAAGGTAGACGATAACACAGCTGCTAATGTAGAGATATTGGTGCACTTGCCCAACGGCACGTCGCCCGATAAGACTATCGATGCACTCTACGCCTTCACTGCCTGCGAAACAGCTATTTCGCCCATTACCTGTGTGATTGAGGACAACAAACCGCATTTTCTCACCGTTTCAGAAGTGTTGCGTCGCAGTACCGACCGCACAGTAAGTCTGCTCAAACAAGAGCTCGAAATTGAACTTTCTGAACTCGAAATGCAATGGCACAGTGCCTCGCTCGAAAAGATTTTCATCAGAGAAGAGATGTATATCGACTTCAAGAAATACACCGATAGAGAAAGTTTGTACGAGTACTTGTACCAGCGTTTTGAACCTTTCAAAAAAGATTTGATCCGTGAGATTACCGATGACGATTTGGCTAAACTCACCCAAATACCAATGATTCGCATCACCCGCTTCGATTCTTATAAGGCTGATGAAAATATCCTCAAAATTGAAGCCGATATCGAGGAAGTGAAAAACCACCTCGCAAATCTTATCGACTATGCGATTTCCCATTTCGAACGCCTTAAAAAGACTTATGGTAAGGGGCGCGAACGGAAAACCGAAATGCGCGTATTCGATACCATCGAGGCGACCAAAGTAGTGGTGCGCAATACCAAACTCTATGTAAACAAAGCAGAAGGTTTTGTAGGTACAGGCTTGCGCAAAGACGAGTATGTAGGTGATTGCAGTGATATCGACGATGTGATTGTATTTACCGAAAGCGGTGCGATGTACGTTACCAAAGTATCCGATAAACAATATATAGAGAAAAACATCATACACGTAGCGGTCTTTAAGAAAGACGACAAGCGCACCGTGTACAATATGATTTATAAGGACGGACAAACGGGCTTCTCTTATATCAAGCGCTTCAACGTTACGGGTATTACCCGCGATAAGAAGTACGAGCTCATTCCTCAACACAAAGAGTCGCGTGTACTCTATTTCACAGCCAACCCTAATGGTGAAGCCGAAGTGGTAACTGTGAACTTGCGTCAGTTAGGCACTTTGCGCAAACTGCGATGGGATATTGATTTTGCCGATACCCTCATCAAAGGGCGTGGCGTGAAAGGAAACCTCGTGAGCAAATACGCTATCAAGCGCATCGAGCTAAAAGAAAAAGGCGTATCAACCCTCAAACCGCGCAAGATATGGTTCGACGATATTGTAAAACGCCTCAACACCGAAGAACGCGGTACGCTACTGGGGGCTTTCAAAGGCGATGACCGTATGCTTCTCATTACCAAAGAGGGCATCGTGAAGACCATTATCCCCGAATTGAGTCTGCATTTCGAGAACAATATCGCCGTAATGGAGAAATGGGTGCCCGAGAAACCTATTTCGGTAATTTACTACGATGGCGAGAAAGAACGCGTGTTTGTAAAACGTTTTGTGGTAGAGAATGAAAACCGCGAAGAGTTAGTCATTACCGAACACCCTAAATCGCAATTGCTCTTCGTCTCTGCCGATTGGCGACCTATGGCTGAGGTAGTCTTCACTAAAGAAAAAGGCAAGGAGAAAGAGAACCTCATTGTGAATTTAGAAGAGTTCATCAGTGTAAAAGGCATCAAAGCCTTGGGCAACCAGCTCACTACCGACAAGGTGAAAACTGTCAACCCCCTTGAATCTCTCCCCTACGAAGAACCGCAAGAAGAGGAACCCGTAGAAGACCTCGGCGATGAAGAAATTATCCCTCCTCCCTCTGAAAATGAGAGCGACGGCACCCAAACAGAATTAGAATTCTGAGATAACGATGAATAATTAAGTCGCTTTTGCGGCGCTACACTTTGCCAAAGTTTTTAATTGCTCGTCGTGCTACGACCTTTGGCAAAGTTGATTGAGCAGTATGTCCGAATAATATCCTAATAATCACCTGCTGATGCAAATTTACGGCTTGTCCCCCTTCGGGGGTTCGGGGGCTTTAATAAAAACAAACTTTATGAAAAACTATATCACACTCTTTATCATATTGTTATTGGGAAGGAATATAGCGGTGGCACAAGAGAGTAAAGAGGCTGTACTCCACCGGCTCAACCAAACCATTGAGCAGAGTGCTACTTATATACAAGCCAAAGAACAGCGTATTACTTCCTTGGAAAAGGCTCTTAAAAAAGCCTCTCAACCAACAGAAAAATACGACCTGCACAAACAATTGTATACCGAATACCGAAAATTTAAGGTTGATTCGGCAGTAGCCTATTTGCTGAAAAACGAACAAATAGCAATAGCTTTAAACGATACCGAAAAGCAAGACGAAACCCATATCCTACTTTCTAAACTCTACTCGGTAAAAGGAATGTACGTAGAAGCGCTGCAACTACTAAAAGCTATCGATAAACACCGATTACCCAAGAAATCTCTGTGTGAATATTACGATTCGTGTTATGCCTTGTGCAGTCATTATGGGCAAAGTATCAATAATAGTGCTTATTTAAGTGCCTCCAACCGCTACCGCGATTCCTTACTATTGTGCATAGACAAACAGTCGCTTACTTTTAAAGTAAACAGTGCTATCGATGAGTTCTTTACAGGAGACAAAAACCGCGCTATGCAACAGTTTCAACAACTATTACCACAAACTACCGAAGAGGAACCTGAACGTGCTATAATAGCTTATTATTTAGGTCTTGTAGAACGAGAAAAAGGAAATGACGATCTTCAAGAATACTATTTTGCCCTTTCTGCTATCGCCGACATCAAAAATGCAATCAAAGATAACGCTTCCTTGCAGAGCTTAGCGCTTACTTACTACAAACGAGGGAATATAAGCAAAGCCTATCAGTTTATCAAAATGGCTATCGATGATGCTGCCTTCTGCAATGTGCGACACCGCGCCGAAGAAGGTGCCTCTTTCTATTCCATCATCAACACCGCCTATCAAGAGAAAGAAGCCAAACAAAAGAAAGAATTACAATTGTATCTGGTACTCATCAGTGTGTTATCAGTAGCTCTTATCATCGCTTTGGTATATGTGTACAAACAAGTAAAGCGATTGATAAAGATACGTAAAGAACTCTCTTACAGTAATCAGCAACTCGAAAAACTCAACACTGACCTACAACTGATGAACCAAACCCTCGAAGAGGCAAACCTCAATCTCGAAGAGGCGAATCTCATCAAAGAAGAATATATTGCCCATTTCTTCAACCTCTGTTCTGCTTATATCGATAAGATTGAAAACTACCGAAAACTACTCTACAAAAAGGCTTCTAAACATCAGTTTGACGACCTTACCAAGGTGCTAAAATCTACCTCCGTAGTAGAACAAGAATTAGAGGTACTTTACAAGAATTTTGATACTATCTTCCTCAATATATACCCGCATTTTGTAACCCACTTCAACGCTCTTTTAGAAGAAGGAGAGCAAATTTTCCCTAAAAAAGGCGAACTACTGAATACCGAATTGCGTATTTTTGCTCTCATTCGTTTAGGCATCACCGATAGTAATAAGATAGCCGAATTCTTGCGCTATTCTCTTCGCACAGTGTACAACTATCGCACCAAAGTACGGAATAAAGCGAAAGGAGAACGCGATGCTTTCGAAGAAAAAGTGAAGAAAATACGTAATTAATAGGTGAAATTTCAGTACTTTTTTAAGCTTTTTTTACAATTCAATTAGCTAATATTCAATTAAATATTTTTTGAAAGCAGTACTTTTCTAATACCCGATTGTACACAAGTGTTTTTTTGCTGTACTTTTGGAGCAACTAAACAAACGTAATGTTTTTATTTTATGAAAGTACTCAAAGAACATTTAATGCTAATGATGGTACTGTTAGTAGGCTTTGTAGGTTTTGCCCAAGCACAATACAGCAGAGTAACAGGTACCGTAACCGATGACAAAGGAACACCTCTTCCTGGTGTTTCTGTAGTAATAAAAGGTACTACCAAAGGCGTAGCTACTGATTTCGACGGTAAGTATACACTTACTGACGTAGCTCGAGGAGCTGTTTTAGAGTTTTCTTCTGTAGGCTACAAAACCCTCGATTTAAAAGTAACAGGTGAACAGCTCAATGTCAAACTTTCTGAAGTTGCCCAAGACCTCGATGAGGTGGTAGTAGTGGGCTATGGTACTCAAAAACGTGGTGATGTAACCACTGCTATCACCTCAGTAAAGACCCAAGACCTCGACCAACGTCCTGTAATTTCAGCTGCACAGGCTATTCAAGGGCGTGCTGCGGGTATCCAAGTAGTGCAACCTAGTGGTGCTCCAGGCGCAGGCTTGGCAGTGCGCATTCGCGGGAATACCTCTATCAGCGCTTCCAACGACCCTCTATATGTGGTAGATGGTATCCCTGTGCAAGACATCGGTGGGATTGCCCCTACCGATATTGAGAATATGCAAGTACTCAAAGATGCTTCTTCAGCAGCTATCTACGGTTCACGTGCTGCTAATGGCGTAGTGCTTATCACTACCAAACACGGGAAACGCAACGAGCCTAAAGTATCTGTTAATACTTATGTAGGTATCTCGCAAGTAGCCAAACGTATAGAATCCTTAAATACGGCTCAATACAAGGAACTGATGAAAGAAACAGGTGCTGTTACTCTTCCTTCAGGTCTTACCGACAAAACCGATTGGTTCGACGAGACCTTCCGCAAGAGTATTATCCGCAATACACAGCTTTCTTTCTCAAATGCAACTGAAAATACCAAGTATTACATTTCAGCAGGTAACTCTAAAGATGAAGGGGTTATTCGCTCTTCTTTCTTCGAGCGTTATAATGTGCGCCTCAACTTAGAAACCAAAATGCGCAAATGGCTCACTTTTGAAACCAATCTATCCTATTCCGATTACTCGTCTAATGGTATTATTACCGGTACGGGCTCTAACCGCGCTGGGGTAGTGCTTTCGGTAATCAATACGCCTAAATACGCCCCTATATGGAGCGATAAACCTGGGGAAGAAGGTTGGTATTACTACAATTTCTATGGAGCAAACCTCACTCATCCTGTAGAGAATATCTCTCGTAATGCCGACAATACCTCTAAGAGCAATCGCTTGGTAGGAAGTGTATCGGCTATTGTAACTTTCTTGCCGAGCTTAAAGTTCAAATCTACAGTAGGTATCGACCGTTTAGGACGCACTCAAACTCATTGGACAGACCCTAAACTCACCGAATATGGACGTAAGATCTTCGGTACTGCCGACGATATTCGTACTAACAACACTGTGATGACTTACGACAATTTGCTTACCTTCGATAAGAGTTTCGGCAAGCACAACCTTTCTGCTTTGGCAGGTACTTCAGGAACGGTATCTAAATGGAACGAAAGCTATTTGTATGCCTCTCACTTTCTTACACCCGACATCAAAACCCTCAACGCTGCCAATAAAATAGAACAAGGTAGTGGTTCGAGTGCTGCCGAATGGGCGATTATGTCGTATTTAGGTCGTATTTCTTATAACTACGATAGCAAATACCTTCTCACAGCTAATTTCCGTGCCGATGGTTCTTCAAAATTGGCACCAGGAAAACGCTGGGGTTACTTCCCTTCAGTATCTGTAGGATGGAGACTTTCACAAGAAAACTTCTTGAAAGAAGTGGATTGGCTTAGCGAACTCAAATTGCGTGGAGGCTGGGGACAAACAGGTAACCAAGCGGGTATATCCGATTACGGCTACTTACAACGCTTTTCTATCACTCGTCAAAACTGGTGGGAGGCAGGCAAAGGTGATGCAATGGTAACTTTGCGCCCTAATTCATTCTCTAACCCTAACCTCACTTGGGAAACCACCACTCAAAGCAATATAGGGCTTGACCTTTCGCTTTTCAAAAATCGTATCTCTTTAGCGGTAGACGCTTACCTTAAAAAGACTACCGATTTATTGATGGATGTGCCTCTTCCTGCTACTTCACCAGTACCTTCTATCTATCGCAATGAGGGCGAAATGACCAATAAAGGGTTAGAGTTCTCTGTGGATAGCCGTAACCTTACAGGTAATTTTGAATGGAATACAAACTTCAATATCTCGTTCAACCGCAATGAGCTAACTAAACTTACCCTTCAAAAAGTGTATTACTACGCCAGCACTTCCGAAGCTATTACTGAACAAGTGGTGCGTATTACCGAAGGGCAGCCTTTGGGCAAGTTCTGGGGATTTATAAGTGAAGGAGTAGACCCTCAAACAGGTAATATCAAATACAAAGACTTTAATGGTGATGGTAAAATCTCAGTGTCCGATAAAACTTATATAGGCGACCCTAACCCCGATTTCACCTTTGGGCTTACCAATGACTTCACTTATAAGAACTTCACTTTAAGTGTTTTCTTTCAAGGTTCTTATGGTAATGATATCTACAACGCTTCTCGCATAGAAACTGAAGGTATGTACGATGGTAAAAACCAATCAACAGCGGTACTCAACCGTTGGAGAAAACCTGGTGACATTACCGACATTCCTCGTGCTGTAAGAAGTACCGATAACATCAAAGCCTCTTCGCGATGGGTAGAAGATGGTTCGTATTTGCGTCTCAAAACACTTACTCTGGCTTATAACCTTTCCAATGAGGAATTGTTGAGATATGGTATTCGCAAGATACAACCTTATTTCACCGCCCAAAACCTTTGGACACTCACTAACTACAAAGGATTTGACCCCGAAGTAAACCAAGGGCTTTCAGGTCCTACGATGGGTATTGATTGGGGTACTTATCCTCAAACCAAAACTTTTATCTTTGGCTTAAACATTGATTTTTAATACCTATACAAAAATGAAAAGATATATATACCTTGCACTCTCGTTAGTAGCACTAACGGCGTGCAGTTTAGATAAAGACCCTATTTCGGAGTTCAACGAGAAAAACACAACTGCCGAGGGCAAAAGCTCTTCTGCTATAGAAACCAAAGCACAAATGCAAACCCGCTACGAGGCTATTTATGCTTTCGTACGAGGTAGCGCGCAAGAGTTCTGGACGTTAGACTTCCTACAAAATACCGAAACTCGTGCCGATAACGCTTATGCAGGTACTTCTGGCGTCGAGATTACTTCTATAGAACAGAACAGCCAAGATGCATCTAACGGGAATATCAAACGTGATTGGCAAAAATACTTAGAAGGTATCAACTTAGCCAATGTAGTAATTGCTAATGTAGATAAAGTGCCCGATGCCTCGCTTACAACAACTGAACGCAAACAGTGGAAAGCCGAAGCTAAAATACTCAAAGCGTGGCTTTTATTCGATATGGTACGCTTTTGGGGAGCAGTCCCTATTCCTCCTATTGAAGTCCCTGAAATATCATCTGAAAATGTAGAAGAAACCTACAAATTGCTCTTTCCTGAACGCACTTCAGTTGCCGAGGTGTACAACATTATTCGCACCAACCTTGAGGAGGCTCTCGTCGATGCTCCTGCTGTGAAGGCTAACGATAAGTTCTTCTTTAGTCGCGCAGTTGCCAATGCACTCTTAGCTCACATATATGCCGAGAAACCTATACGCGACTACAACAAAACCATTCAGTATTGCGCAGCCGTAGAAGCCGATGGCTTTACTCTCTTGCCTAATTACGCCGATTTATTTCAAATCAACGATGCTAAAACCGATGTAAAAGTGCGTAACTCTGCCGAGTCTATCTTCGAGATTACCTACTCTCAAGGCGGACAAACTTGGCTACCGGGGCTTTTTGGATTGAACTACACCAACCCCAATAGCACTTACGACTGGGCAAAATGGGTAACCCCTTCACGCGACCTCATCGCTGCTTTCGATGCCGAAGGTGATACCGTGCGCAAAGATCAAGCTATCGTTTGGGGGCAACCCTCTTGGGAAAATTATTACCCTTCTAAACACTATCCTTTTATGTACAAAATACGTTCAGGAGGCAGTAGCATCATCAAGTTGCGTTTAGCCGATATCCTCTTGCTCAAAGCCGAAGCCTACGCTGCTTTAGGTCAAACTGCTCAGGCGGCTGCCTTGGTAAATCAAGTACGCGCAAGGGTAGGACTTGTTGCTATTTCCACCTCTCTTTCACAAGAACAAATGAAAGCAGCCGTACTCAAAGAACGTCGCCTTGAATTGGCATTCGAAGGCTTCCGTTGGTTCGATTTGGTGCGTAACGATAAAGCCATTGAAACAATGAACTCTCTCAACGCAAGAGATACTGGTAGACTAAAACAAACCTACCCGCTCAACGAGAACACAGTGCTTTATCCTATCCCACAAACTGAATTAGAAAACAATAAAAAACTCACCCAAAATCCTGGTTACTAATGAAATTATTCCCGTCTTTTTTACTTGTAATACTCTGGAGCATCGCTTCTTGCAGCTGCCAGAAAAAATCCAACACAGGGGAGGAACCTACTCCTCCTCCTGTTGTTGAGCCATCGGTAGGTAAAGTGAGCGTATTGCTGACTACAGCCAATCGCCAAAAAGAACTTTACAAAGAGCAAACCGACCTAAAGCTCATCAAAAACCCTAACGCATCTTATAGTATCACCCTAAAACCCGCTGAAAAATTCCAAACTATCTATGGTTTCGGGGCTGCCATTACAGGTTCTACCTGCTATAACTTGATGCAGATGTCCCCCGCCGATAGAAAGGCGTTCCTCACCGAAACCTTCTCCGAAACTGAAGGCTTTGGGCAAAGCTATGTGAGGGTCTCTATTGGCTGTTCCGACTTTTCTCTAAGTGAATACACCCTTTGCGATACCAAGGGAATAGAGCATTTTGCTCTCACCAAAGAGGAAACGCAATACGTGATTCCTATACTCAAAGAGATTCTCGCTATCAACCCCAAAGTGCAGATTATTGGCTCTCCTTGGACACCTCCGCGCTGGATGAAGGTCAATAACCTTACCGATTTGCAACCTCATAACCAATGGACAAGCGGTCAGCTGAACCCCGCCCACTATCAGGATTATGCGCTCTATTTCGCCAAATGGTTGCAAGCGATGAAAGACAATGGATTGAACGTCAAAGCCATCACTATACAAAACGAACCTCTCAACAGAGGCAACTCGGCTTCTATGTATATGGGATGGGACGAGCAGCTCGCCTTTATCAAAAACGCCTTAGGGAAAACTCTGCGCGACAAAGGTTTCACTGAGGTTAAAATCTACCTCTTCGACCATAACTACAACTACGATAATATACCTTCGCAACAGCAATACCCCTTGCATATCTATAAAGATGCCAATGCCTCTCAGTACGTTGCGGGAGCTGCTTACCATAACTATGGGGGAAATCCTAACGAATTGAGCAACATTCATAACCAATACCCCAATAAAGAACTCATCTTTACAGAAAGCTCTATAGGTACTTGGAACGATGGTCGCAACCTTCAGCGCCGTCTCACCGAAGATATGCAAGAGCTCGGTATCAAAACCCTGAATAATCATTGCAAGGCGGTGATAGTGTGGAATTTGATGCTCGACGAGCACGGAGCTCCCAATCGTGAAGGCGGTTGCAAAACTTGTTTTGGTGCGGTTGATATCCAAACATCTGATTATAAGACGATGCAACGCAATTCGCACTACTATGTCATAAGTCATCTTTCGGCAGTCATCAAGCAGGGTGCGACTCGTATAGGCGTTGAGAAAACCACCGACGACAATGTGCAATGTACCGCATTCGAGAACCCCGACGGCTCTTTGGCTTGTGTGTTGCTGAATAAAAAGAAAGAAGCAACCTATCTGACCCTAAGCACCGGAAAGCACTATTTCTCTTATGAAGTACCTGCTAACAGCGTGGTATCCTTTTTGATACCTAAAATATAAACAGAAATTGTAAACTTTGCCAAAGCTCGTAGCACAAGAGGCTATAATAACTTTGGCAAAGTTGAACATCAAAAAATTAATTAAGCGAATGAAAAGAATATTACTGTTGTTATTCCTATTAGTAACAACCTTTGCGAGTGCGCAAACCGCAACCCCTACAACTCTTATCAAAAGTGTTATTCCATTTGAACAACGCGACGAAACTTCTTGGATTACCCGTTATCAAGGCGATATCAATCGTTATCAAAAGGAGAATAAACGCTTAAAAGACCTCTCTTGCGACGTACTCTTTCTGGGGAGTTCATCTATCAATCTGTGGGATACTATCTATGAAGATTTCGCCCCACTGAAACTCATTCGTCGTTCCTACGGAGGGGCTACTTTGCGCGATATGATTTACAATTACAACACTATCGCCAAAGGCTATACCCCTAAAAGCATTTTGCTATACGTGGAAAACGATTTGGGCAATCATAAGGAAGGTGTAAATGCCGTGAAGTGCTTTGATCTTTTCCGTATATTTATCGACAAACTAAAAAAAGACTACCCCAATACGCCTCTGATTGTGGTATCGCTAAAACCCTCACAACACAAAGCCGACCAGCTGAAAGACCAGCTATTGGTAAACGCTCTTTTAGAGGAAAATGCCACCGCACAAGGCTATACTTATATTGATATCACCAAAGTAATGTACGATGAAGCGGGTAACCTCCGCACCGATATCTTTAAAGAAGACAACCTCCATATGAACGCCGAAGGTTATAAGCTCTGGACAGCCATTCTCAAACCGCTTCTTATTAAAAAAGTGAGAGGAGAATAGATTAGTAAGTTAACAGATTAACAGATTTGTAAATGAAGAGTGAGACGTATAATATTTTAGATTGCTGAAAAAATGTTAAAGTATGCTAAAAGGACAAGAAAAACACAAACTTTTTTAGGAGGTACTCATTTTTCATCTTAAATATCTAAAATACTAATAATCAGTTTATTCTATTACTTTTTGTGTTTTACTTTTCAGCCACTTTGGACGAACCTAAAGCGAACCTAAGGCGAAGGTAAGGCGAAGCTAAACCGAAGATAAGGCGTTACTAAACTGAAAATCAATTGGCTAAAAAGGGGTATGAAAATCTGAAGAAAATATGTTAAAAATTAGTCTTTGACGAAAAAAACGCAAAAATATTATCTCTGAAAAAAAAATGAAATTTGTTTTATTGAGAGGTAGTATTTCTATTTGCTCAATTCTAAGAACACTAACAACTAAAAATGACTAATATGAAAAATATAAAAACTTTACTGCTTTGCTGTGTCGTAGGTACGCTCTCAGCCCAGCAGATGCCGGTTTATTTAGACGCTTCGCAACCCATTGAGAAGCGTATAGACGATGCCCTCTCACGAATGACCTTAGAGGAAAAAGTAGCTATGTGCCACGCTCAATCTAAGTTCAGTGCCCCTGGCGTGCCCCGTTTGGGTATTCCCGAAAATTGGATGACCGATGGTCCTCACGGCATACGCCCCGAAGTACTCTGGGACGAGTGGAATCAAGCAGGATGGACAAATGATAAATGTACCGCTTTCCCCGCTCTCACTTGCCTTGCTGCCACGTGGAATCCCGCTCTCAGCAAAGCCTACGGAAAAGCCATAGGTGAAGAAGCCCGCTATCGCAACAAAAACGTACTCTTAGGTCCTGGGGTGAACATATACCGCACTCCTCTCAACGGTCGCAATTTCGAGTATATGGGTGAAGACCCTTATTTGGCATCCAAAATGGTCGTGCCTTATGTGCAAGGCGTGCAAGCCAATGGCGTTGCCGCTTGTGTGAAGCACTATGCGCTTAACAATCAAGAAATCAACCGCCATACAGTGAATGTAAAGGTAGACGACCGCGCTCTGTATGAGATTTACCTCCCTGCCTTCAAAGCGGCTGTGCAAGAGGGAAAAGCGTGGAGCATAATGGGGTCTTATAACAAATATAAAGACCAATGGGCTTGCCAAAACCAATACCTATTACAAGATATCCTGCGTAAAGAATGGGGCTTCGACGGTGCCGTAGTATCCGATTGGGGTGGAGTGAACAACACCAATGGTGCTGCTCTCCACGGATTGGATATGGAATTTGGTACTTGGACTGACGGAATGGTCGAAAACCGCTCGAATGCTTACGACCATTACTTCCTTGCTCAACCCTTTCTCGAAAAACTGAAATCAGGGGAAATAAAAGAAGAAGTAGTGAATGAAAAGGTGCGCAATATCCTCCGACTTGTATTCCGCACCAATATGGCAGCCAATCGCCCCTTTGGGTCATTCGCCTCACCAGAACACTTTGCCGTCGCTCGCAAGATAGGACAAGAAGGTATCGTACTACTCAAAAACGATAAAAATGTATTACCTATCGACGTTAAAAAGGCAAAAACCATAGCCGTAATAGGCGAGAATGCTATTAAAATGATGACCGTAGGTGGAGGAAGTTCCTCACTTAAAGCCGTTCACGAGATACTCCCCTTAGACGGAATCAAAAATCGTGTAGGCAATACTGTCAAAGTGCTCTATGCACGTGGCTATGCCAGCGACGATTACAAAGACCAAGACGGGCTTGCTGCCAACGACATCACCGATAAACGTCCTGCACAGGAACTCCTCGCCGAAGCTGTTAAAACCGCTAAACAAGCTGATATAGTTATCTTTATAGGCGGACTCAACAAACACGACGGTCAGGATTGCGAAGGTGACGACCGCAAACAATACGGCTTACCTTACGGACAAGATGCTGTGATTGAGGCTTTGGCAAAAGCCAATAAAAGCTTAGCGGTAGTACTCATTTCGGGTAATGCAATGGCGATGCCTTGGGTGAAAAGCGTACCTGCCATTGTACAAGATTGGTATTTAGGCTCCGAAGCAGGTAACTCCCTTGCCGATGTACTCTTCGGTGATGTAAACCCTTCGGGTAAATTGCCTTTCACTTTCCCAGTGCGTTTGGAAGACAATGGAGCTGTAGCCTTAGGTGAATACCCAGGTGATAAAGATGTTGCTTACAACGAAGGCATTTTGGTAGGTTACCGCTACGCCGATACCAAAGGTGTAAAACCGCTATTCCCTTTCGGTCACGGACTTTCTTACACTACTTTCAAATACGGCAAACTCACTGCCAATAAGAAGACCACCAACGGCGATATCAGCTTCTCGGTAACAGTACAGAACACCGGCAAACGTGATGGCGCTGAAGTAGTACAACTCTATTTGCACGACGAAGAAGCCTCAGTATTACGTCCGTACAAAGAGCTCAAAGGTTTTGAAAAAGTATTCTTAAAGGCAGGAGAAACCAAAACCGTAACCTTTCACATCACCAAGCAAGACCTATCTTTCTTCAACCCTGAACAACACGCTTGGGTAGCCGAAAAAGGCACTTTCAAAGCCTTAGTAGGCACCTCTTCTGGCGACATTAAAAGCACGGTTGATTTCACCTTAGAATAAATATTTTTTACTTTTCATATGAGAAAAGCTTGAAGTCCATAAGACTTCAAGCTTTTTTGTTTAAAGGAGCTCGCTCTACTTTGCCAAAGTTGAATTGGCGACAATATTTTTTCATCATTTATCATTTATCATTCGCAATTGTTTTTTATCTTTGCCACATTATTAAGTGTCTATAATGAAGAAAAACATACTCCTCGCCCTGCTTTCAGGGGCTTTACTCGCCTGTGCGTGGGTAACTTACGGCATTACTGCCCTTATATTCATTGCCTTAGTACCTCTCTTACTAATGGAAGCGCGCATTAGACGTGATTACCAGCATACCAAACGCAAGGTGTTTGCACTCTCTTATTTGGCTTTTCTCACTTGGAATATCCCCACCACCTGGTGGATATGGTACTCTACCCAAATAGGAGCAATTTTTGCTATTTTGGCAAACACTCTCTTGATGACACTCACTTTCTTCCTCTACCATATCGTAGCGAAACGTATGAACCGCAAAGTGTCGCTCGTTTTTTTAGTAGCAATATGGCTCTCTTTTGAGAAATTCCACCTCACGTGGGACGTTTCTTGGCCTTGGCTCAATTTGGGCAACGTCTTTTCCGAACAAGTTACGTGGATACAGTGGTACGAATATACGGGCACCTTCGGGGGCTCACTATGGGTATGGCTTGTGAATATCGTACTTTTTATAGGCTTAACCGATTATCTTTCTACTAAAAACCGTAAAGCATTTGCCCAAAAAGTGGGGGAGGCAATGCTCCTTTTTGCTATTCCTGTGGTGATTTCGTATTTCCAGTATATAAATTATAGCGAAGCAGGCAAAAAGACAATCAATGCTATTGTTTTACAACCTAATATTGATCCTTATCAAGAAAAATACGCACTTTCCAATCAAGAAGTAGGTAGGCTCTTAGTACAACTTGCCACTGAAAATATAGACGACCAAGTGAATTTTATCATCACTCCCGAAACGGTTTTTGCTGAGAACATTAAGTTACAAGATTTACCTGTTTCGTGGGAAGTATCTATTTTGCGTACTTTACTCAGTCACTATCCTAATGTAAACTGGATAGCAGGAGCTTCTATGATTGAGTTTGTAAGAGACAAAGCCCATACAACCTCACAAAGCAACTACTTGCCCGACTATGGTTTTTGGTACAACGATTACAATTCGGCTTTCTTGCTCAATCGCAATGCCGAAGTACCACTGTATCACAAGAGCAAACTGGTGGTAGCAGTAGAAAATTTCCCTTATCAGCAGGTGCTAAAACCTATTTTAGGCGAAACCCTTATCAACCTTGGCGGTACGGTAGCCCTAAAAACTACCCAGCCTGAACGCACTGCCTTTGCAGGAGTAGACACCGAGGGCAAGGCAGCACCTATCATTTGCTATGAGACTATCTATGGTGAGTTTGTAACGGGCTATATTAAGAAAGGGGCTAACTTCTTGGCTATCCTTACCAACGATGCGTGGTGGCGCGATACACAGGGTTACAAACAGCTACTCAGTTACACCCGCTTGCGTGCGATTGAAACCCGTCGGAGCGTAGCCCGCAGTGCTAATACAGGCGTTTCGGCTTTTATCAATGGTAGGGGAGATATACTCAAAACCCTTCCTTACGGCACCCGAGGTAGTTTGAAAGGTACCATCGCCTTAAACGACGAACTCACATTTTACGTTCAAATGGGCGACTACATCGCTCGCATTGCGTATTTCTTGGCGTTTTTTGTTTTCTTGTATGCGGTATTGAGGAAACGTGAAAAAAGGTCGTAGCACGACGGGCAATTAAAAATTTTGGTAAAGTTGAATAACCTCTATTTGCATCACTTTTCTAACGACTAAAAAACTAACGCGTAAATCGTATGGAACACTACATTTCAAACGAAGTCCTTCTGCTTGAACAACTAACAGCTATTATAGAAGGCGATACACAACTGAAACTCTCAGAAGAAGCGGTAATTAATATCGAAACTTGTCATCGTTTTCTCAGTGATTATCTCCAAAAAGACCCCAAAGTTCTGAACAAGCTTTCGGTAGACTCTATGTCCCTCTTGCGGCATTATGCTTGTGGCATAGGTGAGCGCATTCCTAACGAGATTGTCAAGCTGATGCTTTTCCTAAAAATACAATCCTTCTCCTACGGCTATAGTGGGGTGCGATTAGCGTTGGTACAACGTCTCATCGACTTTTATAATCACGGGGTCTTCCCTGTAGTTTATTCCAAAGATATCCCCGATGAACGCATTGCTTTAGCACACCTTGCCTTGCCTCTGTTTGGTGAAGGCGAAGTGTGCATACAGCACAAAGTCTATTCGGCTCAAGAGTTAGAAGGTAAATACGGTTGGCAACCTCTATCGTCAGAAGGACGCGAAGCCGATGCCCTGCTCAATGGAACCCAGCTCACCACCGCTTATGGCATCTACAACCTTAGTAAATCGCTCAAACTTATTCAGTGGGCTGATTTTGTAGCATCGGTTTCCACACAAGTATTTGGGGGCAACCTCTCGGCATTCTCGGAAGCAATGCAAGTGGTACGTCCGCACAAAGGACTTGTAGAAACTGCCGAACATCTTCGTATGCTTCTGAAAGACAGTGTCCTCTCTGAGCACCCACAAGCCTTCTCGTCTATGCCCGAAGCTTTTTGCTCTATCCCTCAAATACACGGAGCCGTCCGAGAGTCGATTGCGGCTATTCGTAAGGTAATTAAAACCGAGATGAACTCAGTTACCGATAATCCTATTCTCTTCCCCGAAACTCAAGAAGTTATCTTCGGAGGTAATTCACATACTCTGCCTCTCTCATTAGCAATGGACTTTTTGGCGATTACCCTCACCAGCTTGGGCAATATCAGCGAGCGACGCGTGTTCTACCTGCTTTCTAATATCGGTAAAGAGATAGAAACTGAAATAGATTATCCTATTTTTCAGCGTATCATAGAAGGAATATTGAACGAAAACCGTCGCCTTTCCACTCCTGCGAGCATTGAGAGTCCAATTTTATTTGAAAAAACAATAGATATTAAAGGAATGGGAGGTAGTTCGGCTATTAAATGCGAGCAAGTAGTGAAGAATATAGAAGAAATATTGGCTATTGAACTCATTTTGGCTACTTCACTGTGGAAAAAGAAACAATTTGAGCATCATTCAGCTTTATTTAAGGAATATCTCTCTTTTATGGCAGAAGAGGAAGTAACTACCCTCAAGAAGCAAATAGAGCACACAATAAGGTTTTTTGAAATGAACAATGAATAATTGATAATTAATTCATATCTTTGGGGCAAAATTGTTCACTTTTTAATTATTAAAAGTTATGCTGAAATTACAAACTGTTCTTTCTTTGGTATTATCGATGTTTGCCTTTCATATATTTGCACAAGGCGAAAAACCTAATAACTTGACGATGTTTGTAGGCACTTATACCGAAGGAGGCAATTCTAAAGGTATTTATACCTATCGTTTTAATCAGGAGAATGGAACTTTCGAACTGCTGAGCAGTGTTATCGCAGCCAATCCTTCTTTCTTGACATTATCCCCCGATGGGAAACATCTGTACGCAGTAAGCGAATATAACGACGGGCGACAAGGAGCTTATTCGTTTGATTTGAGTCAAGATAAAGCGCATTTGAGTTATCCCGTTTTTCAATCCACCGACCCTAAGGAGAGTTCTAAGGAAGAGCTGAAACAGGCGGGTGCTGACCCTTGTCATATTGTTACTGACGGTAACTATGTAATTACGGCTAATTATACAGGGGGCGACATCAGTGTTTTCCCGCTGGATGCAGAAGGTAAATTAAAAGCAGAGACACAACATATTGCTTTTGTAGGAAAGACACCCAAGCGCGTGGCACATATCCACTGCATTATTCCCACCCCTGATAAAAAGTATATATTAGCAACTGATTTGGGCAACGACCGCGTGTATCGCTTTCGTTACAACAAGAAAGCACGTAAAAACGCTGAGGTACTCACCGCTCAGCGAGTAGCTTATGAGGTGAGCGACGGACAAGGACCTCGTCATCTTACGTTTAGTAAAGATGGACGTTTTGCTTATTTGATAGGCGAATTGGGAGGAGAGTGTGTAGTGCTGGGCTATCACAAGGGTAAACTGAAAGAAGTGCAACGCTTAATGGCTGATGAAGGCGACGGACGAGGCAGTGCCGATATACATATCAGTCCAGATGGGCGTTTTTTATATACCTCTCACCGATTAAAGAAAGATGGTATTGCAATTTTTGCTATCGACCCTGAGAAGGGTACTCTCACGAAAGTAGGATACCAACTCACAGGTATTCACCCCCGCAATTTTGCGATTACTCCCAATGGTAAATATCTTTTAGTAGCTTGCCGAGATGATAATAAGATACAAGTGTTCCAGCGGGACGAAGTAACTGGCAAACTGACTGAAACTGCAGAAGAGATTGAGGTAGATAAACCTACTTGTATTGTGTTTGGAAAATCCAACTAAAATCAGTACTTTTGTCGCACTATTAATTATCAATTGTTTATGACCGACTTAGAAATCGCCCAAAAGGCACAGATGCTCCCTATCAGAGAGGTAGCTAAAAAATTAAACATCAGTGAGGATGACCTCGATCCTTATGGAAAATACAAGGCTAAATTACCATTGCACCTCATCGACGCTGAGAAGATGAAAAACAGTAAGTTAGTGCTTGTTACGGCTATTACTCCTACCCCTGCTGGTGAGGGCAAGACCACGGTGAGCATTGGTCTGACGGAAGGGCTTAACAAAATAGGCAAAAAAGCGATTGCCGTATTGCGTGAACCGTCGTTAGGTCCTGTTTTTGGTATCAAAGGAGGGGCTGCTGGTGGAGGATACTCACAAGTGGTACCTATGGAGGACATCAACTTGCATTTTACAGGCGACTTTTCGGCTATTGAGAAGGCTAACAACCTATTGGCGGCTGTCATTGATAATAATATCCAAAGTAAGACACACTCTATTGGCATCGACCCACGCACCGTAGTTTGGAAGCGCGTAATGGATATGAACGACCGTGCGCTACGCCATATAGTGGTAGGTTTAGGCGGTGCTACTCACGGAGTACCTCGCGAAGACGGTTTTAACATCACTCCTGCTTCTGAGATTATGGCGATACTATGTCTTGCCGAAAGTTTTTCTGACCTGAAAAAACGTATTGGTAATATCTATGTAGGCAAGAAATTTGACGGCACCCCTGTATTTGCGCGCGACTTAAATGTGGTAGGGGCAATGGCACTTTTGCTCAAAGAAGCCATCAAACCTAACCTTGTGCAAACGCTTGAAAACAATCCTGCTATCTTGCACGGAGGCCCGTTTGCTAGCATTGCGCAAGGTACAAACACTGTTTTGGCTACCAAAATGGGATTATCGTTAGGTGAGTACGTAATTACCGAAGCAGGTTTTGGCGCTGACCTTGGGGCTGAGAAATTCCTCAATATCAAATGTACTTCAGCAGGATTAGCTCCCGATGCAGTAGTGATTGTAGCAACTATCCGCGCCTTGCGTCATCACGGAGGGGCTAAAAAAGAAGAGTACAACACTCCTTCCTTGCAAAAAGTGAAACTCGGTATTGCTAATTTGGAAAAACATATCGAGAATGTGCAACTTTTTGGTCTCAAAGCAGTGATAGCGATTAACTATTTCCCTAACGATAGTGAGGAGGAAATCGCCTATGTAAAAGAAGTATGTGCTCAAAAAGGGGTAGAAGCTATTGTAAGTAAAGGGTTTAGTGAAGGAGGTAAAGGTACTGAGGAACTTGCTCGCGCTGTCGTGGCTATAGCCCAAAGTGGTGAGAGTCATTTTAGTCCGCTATACAGCAATGAAGCGAGTATAGAAGAGAAAATAACAGCAGTAGCTACTAAGATTTACGGAGCGAGCAAGGTGAATTACAACAGTAAAGCCGTAAGTCAGTTGAAACAAATCAAAACATTAGGCTTTGATAAAATGCCTATTTGTATAGTGAAGACGCCTAAATCGCTCAGTGATGACGAGAAGAAACTCGCCCGTCCTACCGATTTTGAGGTAACCGTGCGAGAGTTTGAGTTTGCCTCAGGGGCGGGCTTTGTAATCCCAATCTTGGGCGATACTGTGCGTATGCCGGGACTCCCCAGTGTGCCTGCCGCCGAAGGTATGGATATAGATGACGAGGGAGTTATCACAGGACTCTCTTAATAGGTAAAAGGTAAAAGATAAAAGGTAAAAAGAGCTTGTTCGGAAAGTTTTGCTTTGAAGAGCCTTTGCAAAACACCCCCTACGAATGTAACGAAAATATGATTGATTAAGTTAGTTTTCAACTTTGCCAAAATTTAAAACTTTGGCAAAGTTTGCGATGCAAAGCCAGCGAATACTTGTAGCTGGGTATGTGACGATTTTTAGACTTTTTGGACACTCTTTACTCAGCTTGTACTCATACTACACTTAAAACGGATAGTTGATACCGAAGTTGAACACGGTTTCTTTAATTCTGAATTTCTTTATCCAGCGGTTGCTCATTTCTTCGGCAGGGTCATATGTAGGTATACCCATATCGAGGCGAATTACAAAGAAGTTGAAGTCGTAACGCAACCCAAATCCGGTACTTAACCCCACATCTTTTAATGAAGAAAGGTCTTTAAACTTGTATTCTTCAAAACGAGTATTATCGGCTACGTTCCAGATATTTCCCACATCGGTGAAGAGGGCGCCTTTGAGTGCCCCTAAGATAGGGAAACGATATTCGAGATTGAGCGTAATCTTCATATTGGCTTCGTTGTAATCTAAAATCGAACCACTTGAACCAGGTCCTAAACGATAGGCTTTAAAACCACGGTTATCGGTAGTACCTCCGGCAAAGTAGCTTTGTGAAAACGGAATATTATCGGAGTTACCATAAGGGATAGCTATCCCTAAGAAGGAACGGAATGCTAATGAACTCTGTTTGGCTATGGGGAAGTGCTTGATAAAATCGACCTCAGCTTTAGCATATTGAGCGTATTCTACCCCAAAAATCTTATTCTTAGTACTACCTTCGGTATTGACCACTTTATAAGTAGCTGTCAAAGCATTGAGCAAACTCCCCGCTCCTTCTATCTTGAAACGCAATTGTGAGAAGTTGCGTTCAAAAAACTGTGATTTGCTATTGATGATATAAGTAAAACTACTTGATACAATAAAGTCATTATTTGTAATACGACGATAGCGTTCAGAAATAGCATATATAGGCAAAATATCTTCATCTTGAACTACCAAATTCCTTTCGAATACATCATTTATAAAGTTAAAAGTCCCCTCAGTAGGGGTAAGATTGCCTTTGTCGTCTACATATCGGCTACCTAAACTGTATTTTTTGGCAATATCGTTCAGCCTTTCATAAGTACTTTGGTAAATATTGAAGAAATTACCTGGGTTGATATTGTTTACGTATTGTACGTTTATCAAATCGAAAATGACTTTGTTCTTCTGCTTACGCGGATTCCATACATAGCGCAACAAACCCGAAGTGGTACGTTTGTCGAGCCCTATATTTGTTTGGTAGCTCATACCCGTTTGCAAGATAGTTTGTGGGGTCATATAATAAGGGATGAGCTTGCGCGTATTCAGCGGGAAAACGATAGAAGGAAAGATGAAACGTATATCGCCACTGACTTCTGAGGTATTGAAAAAGCGTGTATCTTTAAGCGTAGGTTGCGAGGCAAAAGTACCTTGCAAGTTCAGTTCTAAGGTTTCTGCTCCACGAAAGACATTGCGTGCTGCAAACGAAGTTCCTACCCCAAAACCTATCGCCTCAATCTCAGAACGCTTTACCTCATTGGTAAGTCGCAATGAAAACTTATCTAAGGACGAAAGGTAGATATTGGCATCGAGTTTGTTTTGCAAAGTGTCATTGGTAGCGTATTTGAAGTCCATATTTGGGTAGCGGAACACGCGCAGATTGTTGAACTGTCGGTAAGTATTTCCGCGCTCTAAATCGGAGTAGATTTGTCCTTTTTTGAGGCTTGTAGCGTGATACAACACCCGTGGACGATAACGCAACTTGTCCTTGTAATAAATAATCATATTGCGATACTCCAAAGAATCTAAAGAGCTTTTATCTACCTTGTTGTCGTAATCGGTATACAGACGTACTTTATTGATGTAGTGCATCTTATACTTCTTGGCGGTAATCACATCGCCATCGCGTTCTATAAGGTCGCCTATATCAGTAGTTACTTGCAGTTTGTTGTCTTTTTGAGCTGTAACCGTATCGCGCTCGATTTGGAAGTTGATGGAGCTTTGCTGAAAGGTATAAAAACCGTTGTTGCGAAAGAGTTCGTAGAGGCGTGAACGTTCATTGCTAAAATCGGTAAGCTGGTAAGGGGCTCCTGATTTTAAAAACGTTTTTGCCTTGTTCTGCTGGTAAACTGAATCTATTTCAGGAGAAGTGATATGCGTCTTTAAGCTATCGATATAATAGCGCTCTCCGGTAGTGATATAATAGCCCACTTTGGCTTGTTGTTTTTCTTCATTAGGGAGAATGAAGATGCTATCAGTTACTTTGTTATTGAAATAGCCTATACTTCTGAAATAAGCTCCCAACTGCTTGGTGGATTTGTGTACGCGTGCTGTATCTAATACCGATGGGGCTTCGCCTATCTTCTGCAACTGGTGATCGATGCCTGAAACGAAAAACGACTTCTGTAAGCGACCTACTTGTTTTTTAGAGAGAAAACCATCTAAAAACCTATGCCAACGAGGGTGTGTATCGAGCCATTGGACAAAATCCTTTTCGGCATTAGGGTTTCCTAAATTGTAGATATATAGACTGATAGGCATTCCTAAAACATACGAATTGGGCTTTTGTAATACAAAATTGTTTATCTTTGCATCGTCGGTCTTAGTGCCATTCACATATACAAGGTTTTCACGGAGCAAATGGCGGTCGTTAGGGACACGCTTGGTAGCATCGCACGAAAAGAGAGCAATGGCTAACACGAATAACAGACTGATAACGCTTAGTTGGGAAAGAGATTTTCTCACAAGTTTTTGTTTTTAGGGCTCAATAATAAGAATTTTCAAAGAAATAAATCTCTTTTTTAGGAGAGAAATTGAACAAATTAAAAGAATCTCCCTAAAGGGAGAGAAATCGAGCAAACCACAACAAATCAAACAAAAAACAACCATTTATTTGTTTGATTTGAATAGATTTGTTTAATTTCTAAGGTGCAAGCCTTATCATTTTTTGGCAAAAATACACAATTATTTTATGCTTAGCAAAAATCAAGTAAAATTAATTCAGAAATTACAACAGAAGAAATACCGCAATGAGCTGAATCTCTTTATAGTAGAGGGGAAAAAGAGCATCGTGGAATTTCTGCAAGCGGGTTACCGTTTAGAGTTACTTATCGCTACCGAAGTGTTCGCCACAGCGTTGAACGGTCAGCCTATTACCTTAGTAAGCAAAGAGGAACTGCGGAAGGTGAGTAGCCTCAAAAATCCCGATGAGGGCTTGGCGATTTTTCACCAACGCCAACATAAGGGCATCTTGCAAGAGGGTGTAATCCTCGCCTTAGACAATGTGCAAGACCCTGGTAATTTGGGTACGCTTATCCGCCTCTGCGATTGGTTTGGTATCGAAACGCTGATCTGCAATAGCCAAACGGTGGATTGCTACAACCCGAAAGTAGTGCAAGCCTCTATGGGTTCTCTCACAAGGGTTGCCGTGCATTACGTGGATTTAGCAGGCTTCTTGGCAACTTGTGCGCTACCTTTATACGCAATGGATTTGGACGGTGAGAACCTCTACACTACCGAATTCCCCGAAGATTGTGTGCTAATCTTAGGCAACGAAGCTAACGGTATTAGCCCCGAAGTACGCGCCTTGGCTGATGGCATTATCACCATTCCGCGTTTTGGCAAACTGCAACAGACGGAAAGTTTAAATGTGGCAATGGCGGGAGCGATAGTGGTGAGCCAGGTAAGAAAATTGGATAATTAGAAAATGAAAAAATGAGAGAATTAGAAAATGAGAAAATGAGAGAATTAGAGAATGAGAGAATTAACAGATTAGTAAACGGGATAAATGCCAATAATACCAGAAATAATCAACTTTGCCAAAGTTTGAAACCAAAACTG
>NZ_KB291533.1:0-6999 GCF_000318315.2 Capnocytophaga sp. oral taxon 324 str. F0483
TCCCCTCTTCCGAACCTCTCCGTTTCCTTCCGAATCCTCCTAATAGTCCCAACATATCGCTTTTTCATCTCAAACTTTGGCAAAGTTTTTGCCCGTGTGGCTCACACTGCCTGTGTGGCTCGCACCTTTGGCAAAGTTGAATAAACTGACAATAATTACTCATTTCCTAATTCTATAATTTTCTCCGCCTGTCGTGCTACAACCTCCCTCCGCATTCTCTCATTTTCCCATTCTCTCATTTCCCTCGCCTGTCGTGCTACGACCTCGCACCTCCGATTTTCCCCGTCTTCGTTTACTATCTGTTAATTTCCTAATTTCCTAATTTTCTAATTCTCTAATTCTCTCATTTTCTAATTCTCTCAATTTTTTATTCTTTTTTATTCTCAGAAATATCTAACAATCAAAATATTGCATTTTCTTGTAGTACTTTTGACGTAGTACGTCATTTCGTTAATTTTTCATTGTAGTAGTTTTGACGTAGCTCTTTTTTTGGAGACAAAAGAAACTTTTAGCAATTTTGCGGTGAAAAAAATCAATAACATATGGAAATAAAGAAAATATTGTTTTTCTTCCTGATGTTTTCTCTAACCGTTACCCTGCACGCTCAACAAATTACCGTACAAGGTACCGTTTATGAAGAAGGGACTAAAAACCCCATTCCAGGAGCAAACGTAATTGTAAAGGGTACTACCCAGGGTACTTCTACCGACTTCGAAGGGCACTATACACTTCCCAATGTGCCCTCCAATGCCGTCTTAGAAGTCAGCTTCGTAGGTATGCAGACCCAAAATGTAAAAGTAGCAGGACGCTCCCGCATTAATGTTACTTTAAGAGAAAATACCCAAGAGCTCAAAGAAGTAGTAGTGATTGGGTATGGGGCAGCTCAGAAACGAGACCTTACAGGCTCTATTGTCAGTCTTAAAACCGATGAATTTGCTGACCGTCCGTCTACCAACCCCTTAGCTTCTATCCAAGGAAAGGTAGCCGGGGTGCAAATCGTTAATACAGGGCGGGCAGGGCAAGACCCCGAAATCCGTATCCGCGGTACAAACTCTATCAACGGCTATACACCTCTGTACGTAGTCGATGGGCTCTTTACCGATAATATCAACTACCTCAACCCGCAGGATATCGAGTCTATGGAAATCCTCAAAGACCCCTCGTCTCTTGCAATCTTCGGGGTTCGTGGTGCCAATGGGGTGATTATCATTACCACCAAGAAAGCCAAAAAAGGACAAACAGTCGTAAACATCAATTCTTCCGTAGGATTAAAAGTCATCAACGACCGTGTTGCAATGACTGATGCCGAAGGCTTTAAAACTCTTTATGACGAAGAGTTAGCCAATAAAGGCGCCAATCCGTTTGATTATACCCATTGGCAAGCTAATACCGATTGGCAAGATGAAATCTTCCGCCGTGCGTGGGTATCTAATCATAACGTGAGCGTAGCTAGCTCAGGCGAGAAAGGGCGCTTTTATATGGGGGCAGGCTATACCGATGAAGAAGGCTCTATCAAGCACGAAAAGCTCTCCAAACTCACCCTCAACCTCAGCAGCGATTACAACGTAACCGACTTTCTGCGTTTTGGTTTCCAAGCCAACGGCTCACGTATCCTACCTGCCGACGGACGCGGTGTAGAAGCAGCACTCAAAGCGGTTCCTATTGCCCCCGTGAAAGATGAAAATACAGGTTTGTTTTACGATATGCCTAACTTCCAAAATGCACAGGTATACAATCCTATGATACGTATAGAAGAACAAGCTAATAATGCTAAAGCTTCTATTCACCGTTTAACAGGGAACATCTATGGAGAATTGAAGTTCTTGAAAGACTTTACTTTTAAAGCTACTTTCTCCGCCGATTATAACGTCCACGAAGAACGCAAATTCGACCCTCTTACCTATGTGTATAGTCCTTTAACTCGCGATAAAAAACACATAGGAGGACAGTATGAAACCCTTTCACAATCTAAGGCAACCACTTTGCGCACTCAGCAAGATTACATACTTTCATTTAAAAAGCAATGGGGGAAACACAACCTCAATGCAATGACAGGGCTCACTACTGATTATAAAGAATATTCTAAGTTAAATGGAGCGCGTAGTCAGCATATGGACGATATTATCTTTTCTCCTAACGGCAATACCGATAAATGGTGGCTTTCTTCTTTTGGAGCTAAGAATTCTTCCAATGGTTCTTCACAAAACAGACGCTTTACGATGTCTTACCTTCTTAGAACTCTTTATAATTACGACAATCGTTATTTGCTCAACGCTTCTTATCGCCGTGATGGAGCTTCAGTATTTCATCGCTTGGGTAATACGTGGGACAACTTCTACTCCTTTGGCGCAGGTTGGGTACTCAGTGAAGAAGCCTTTATGAAAAACCAAAAAGTAGTAGATTACCTCAAACTAAAAGGTTCTTGGGGTGTGCTAGGTAACCAAAACACAGGCAATGACTATCCTCTTTACCCTAGATTAGTAAGTTCAAGTAGTGCTGTTTTTGGCGACCGTATTATTACAGGCTATGTACCTGCCTATTTAGTACAAAACTTAGGTTGGGAAAAGACCTATGCGTGGGAAGCCGGTGCCGAGTTCCGTTTCTTGGGCAATCGCCTCAGTGTAGAGCCTGTTTACTATCACAAGAAAACCAAAGACCTTATTGTAAATCTGCCTAGCCTTGCAGGTACACAAAACTCTTTGGAGAACCTCGGAGAGATAGAGAATAAAGGTTGGGAAATTTCAGCCTCTTGGCAAGACCAACTCAAAGAAAGCGGATTTAGTTATGGTGTAAGTGCCAATATTACCACTATTGATAACAAAGTGCTTTCATTAGGTCGTAATGCTGAGTATGCTGTTTATAGTGGTCCAAACGACGTAGCGCGTAGCTTGGAAGGTTATCCTATTGGTCATTTTTACGGCTACAGAGTGATTGGTGTATATCAAAATTATCAGGACATTGCCAATTCTCCAGTAAATTCTTTTGGAGCTAAACCTGGTGACCTTAAATTTGCCGATCTCAACGGTGATGGCGTGATAGACACCAAAGACCGTGAGATGATAGGTAATCCTACCCCAGACCTTACCTATGGTTTCAGTCTCAATCTCGGCTACAAAGGCTTTGACCTTTCAGCAGAGTTTATGGGAGCTTATGGCAACGAAATCTATCGCGGTTGGGGCGAAAGTGGTTATGCGACCCTTAACTACCAAGCACACCGCTTGAACCGTTGGCACGGCGAAGGTACTTCTAACTGGGAACCTATTGTAGATAACAGTCGCCCCATCAATCGTATGAACTCTTCATACTATATAGAAGATGGTAGCTTTTTCCGCTTGCGCAACGTGCAGTTAGGCTATAGCTTGCCACAAGACGTATTACAACGTCTAAGAGTACAGAAATTGCGCTTCTATGCCAATATGCAAAACCTCAAAACTTGGCATAAAAACACAGGCTATGTCCCCGAAATAGGAGGTAGTGCCTTATCTTTCGGTATCGATACGGGTACTTACCCTATGCCAATGATTATTACTTACGGTGTAAATATCACTTTTTAATTAACAATTATGAAAAAGAATATAAACCATATTATAGCAATAGGATTAATGGTAACAAGTGTTGCCCTCTTCACCCATTGCAACAAGTTCGACCAAGAGCCTCAAGGCGAATGGTATGAAGGAGAACAAAAAGGAGCCGCTGGTACTTATGAAGCCGAAGTATTCGGGATGTATGGTAAAATACGAGCTTCTTCTATTACGTCAGGATTGCCAGCTTTGGCGGTACACAGCTTTCGCAGTGAAGATGCCGAAAAAGGCTCTAATGCAGGAGACTCAGCTGATTCTAAGAATGTAGACGAATTCAATTACGTAGCTACCAATGCTCTTGTATCACTGTATTACGACGGAAACTATGAATTGATTTTCGCAGCCAATACCGTAATTGATAAGATTAATAATGCCAATCAAGCCTCTTTGGCAGAAACAGATAAAGTTAACAGAGGAGAAGCTCATTTCTTCCGTGCTTATGCTTTTTTCAATTTGGTGCGTGCCTTTGGTGAAGTACCTCTTATTAACTTCTCGGTGAAAAGTAGAGATGAAGCCAATAAACCAAAAGCATCAGTAGAAAACATTTACGCACAAATTGATGCTGACCTCGCTATTGCCGAGCGCGATTTACCGCGTATGTGGCCTACGATGTTTGTAGGACGCCTTACTTGGGGAGCTGCTCGCGCCTTGCACGCTCGCACCTATATGATGCGTAGTAATTGGCAAGAAATGTATACCGCTTCTGTAGATGTAATTAACTCAGGATTGTATAATCTAAGTGCCGATTACAATAAGATTTTCCGTGAGACAGGTGAGAATGGTCCCGGTTCTATTTTTGAATTGCAATGCACTTTTGATAAGGCATACGGAGCAGAACAAGTAGGAAGTACTTTTGCCCAAGTACAAGGAGTACGCGGTTCTGGGCAATGGGATTTCGGTTGGGGTTTCAACTGTCCTACTCAAGACTTAGCTGATGCTTTTGAAACAGGTGACCCTCGCAAAGATGAAACTTTGCTTTACTTTGCTAAAAATATAGCAGAAGCCAACGCTATGCAGCCAAATACACCCTATGGCGAAAAACCTATCGCTAATAATGATGTAGTGAATAAGTATTACAACAAGAAAGTATATACTGATCCTGCTTTGCGTCGCACCAATAGCAAGTTTGGTTATTGGTTCAATATTCGCCTTATTCGTTATTCAGATGTACTCTTAATGGCTGCCGAAGCAGCTAATGAGCTTGGTAACAGCACCGAAGCCCTTACCTACTTAGAACAAGTGCGCGCCCGTGCAAGACGAACTAGTAGTACCCCTGTGCTTCCTGCCGTTACTACTACTAATCAAAGTGATTTGCGTACGGCTATTCGTCACGAGCGCCGTGTAGAACTGGGTATGGAGTTTGACCGCTTTTATGACTTAGTACGTTGGAATATAGATGTAGAAACTCTTCATAATGCAGGTAAAGCCTCTTATCAAGTAAAACATCGTTTGTTCCCTTTACCACAAACACAGATAGACCGTTCTAATGGAGTACTCGTTCAAAACCCTAATTATTAATTGAGATAACAGGTCTAAACTTAGCCAAAGTTTCAAACTTCGGCTAAGTTGAAAATCTAAAATTTACTACAATGAAAAAATATGTATTATATATCAGTTTTATGGTGAGTCTGACAGCCCTTACCAGCTGTTTCCAAGACTTAGACCAAGACCCTGCGTTTGATTATCCAAAGCAACCTCCTATCTTAGACTATGTAAAGCCTAAATTGGCTTTTACTTTTGAGGATAATAGTGAGGATATGAGTGTGTATAAAGCAACCACCCAGGTAGTAGGAAATGCTTCTTATACACAAGGAAAAGTAAAGAAAGCTTATCAAGGAGCGGATAATAGCTATATACTTATCACGCCTCCTACTACCCCACTTAATGGTGGTAAATCGTTGCACGATGTATTGAGTAACTTAGGTAGTTTTTCTATCGCTTTTTGGATGAATGCCGAAAAACCTACTAAGGCAATAGGATTATTTTCTTTAACCAATAACAAAGGTTTTTGGAGTTATATAGACCTATTTATGGAGCCAGGTAATTCAACACAAACCAATGGACGGTTTAAACTGCATTTGAGCAACGGTACCAAAGATGGTTGGGTAGATAAGATAATTCCAGAAACATTAGGCAAATGGGTACATTTGGTCTTTCGTTATGATGCTACCACAGGTAAGTTTACTATTTTTCGGAATGGATCAGAGGTACATTCGCAAGAGTTTAAGACTTTGGGAGGCATAGCGTGCCCCAACTTAGGTACTCTTGTAATAGGAACGCTTCCTTTTCAAACTACTCCTCCGCTCACCACTGGAGCTGGTGCACAAGGATGGGCAGGATTCTACAAAGGTCAGTTAGACCAGTTTTATTTCTTTAATGAACCTATTAATGATGTTCAGATAAAAACATTAGCGAGTGAAAAATAGATATTTAATAATTTTTATCATCTTTCTTTACAGCATTAGTATCAGTGCTCAGAATGAGGCGTATACCAAAGGTGTATATGTGGATAAGCAAAAGAACAGTATGCCTTATCGCTTTCTTCAACCTAAAAAAATGGAGAAAGGCAAGAAATACCCTTTGGTGCTCTTCTTGCACGGAGCAGGCGAAAGAGGGAACGATAATGAAAGTCAGTTGCGCAATGGGGGTACAGTGTTTAGCAATCCTGCGAACCGAGATAAGTACCCTTGCTTTGTGCTCTTTCCGCAGTGCCCTGAAGGTGCATACTGGTCGCTTGAAAAGCGTCCTGAAAAAGGTTACAAAAGCGGTAATCCTTTACCAAAGGACGCTCCTATTACCAGTCATTTGCGGTTGGTGAAGGAACTTTTAGACGAGACTTTGGCTACTTACCCTATCGACCCTAAACGAGTGTACATTATGGGCATCTCGATGGGTGCGATTGCTACTTTGGATATGGTGTATCGCTTCCCCGATACCTTTGCCAAAGCTGTCTCGATATGTGGGGCGACCAATATAGAGCGTATGCGTGAGTTCAAAGGGAAGACAAAATTCCGCTTTTATCACGGCGATATTGACGATGTGATACCGGTGACTTACTCGCGCGAAGCCTATGAGGCGTTGAAAAGCACTGGCAAAAAAGTAGAATACATAGAGTTCTACGGAGCTAATCACAACGCTTGGCATCCTGCTTTTAACACCAAAGACTTTTTGGAGTGGAGTTTTAGGTAAGGGAAATGAGGTGCGAGCCGCACAGGCAGCCGTAGCAGGGCAGGCGGGGAAAAATTAGCAAATTAGAAAATGAGAGAATTAGGTGCGAGCCACACGGGCAAAAACTTTGGCAAAGTGTATATCCTTAAAAGTGACATATTTGAGCTATCGGAAGGAAACGGAGCAATTCGGAAGAGGAGAGGGAGAGGTTTTGGCGAAAAAAGGGTGTAAGGAGGGTGGGGTTAGCTTA
>NZ_KB291533.1:7019-25778 GCF_000318315.2 Capnocytophaga sp. oral taxon 324 str. F0483
GAATAGGTGATAGGCCTTAGGCCATAGGCACTAGCGGGGAGTGTGACGGAAAATCAAAAGAAACCTCTCCCTTCTCACATACTCCGCTCTCGCGGACTTCCGTTCAAAGGGGGAAATTAGTGACGAATAGGAACACGAGCTATAAGCTCGCGCTAGCGGGGAGATAAGTAGCTGATGTTGCTAGATTGCACAGATTGCAATATAAATATAACTGTAAATCAGTATTAATATTATATTGAATTAATGTTAAAATAGAAAAATATACAAAATATGAAGCATTTCAAACAGATAAACAGAACATTTTTTGTGCTTCTTATTGCATTCTGCGCGTCGTGCAGTTGCAGTAAGGACAGTAAGAAAGGCGGTAATACGCCTACTCCTAAACCACCTGTTGAAAAGAATCGTCCGATGGAATTTGCTTCCGACGATGCTTTCTTGGATTATATTCAGCGTTCGCACCTCAACTATATGTGGGAGGGTGCAGAACCTAATTCGGGTTTAGCCCCTGAGCGCAATCATATGGACGTGCCTTCCGATGATGCTCATATCGTCACTACGGGAGGTTCGGGCTTTGGGATTGCAGGGCTATTGGTGGGTGTAGAACGCGGTTTTATCCCTCGTGTACAAGCGGTAGAACGCTTTGTTAAGATAGTAACTTTCTTGGAGAAAGCCGACCGCTATCACGGGGTATGGTCGCACTGGATTGACGGGCGTACGGGTAAAACCAAACCTTTCGGACAAAAAGACAATGGGGGAGATCTCGTGGAAAGTGCCTTCTTGATACAGGGCTTGCTCTGTGTGCGTCAGTATTTCAAAGACGGCAACGATACCGAAAAAGCCTTAGCTTCTCGCATTGATAAACTGTGGCGCGAAATGGAATGGGATTGGTACTTAAACGGACAAGATGTGCTCTATTGGCATTGGAGTCCTGATTATGCTTGGCAGATGAATTTTCCTCTGAAAGGTTATAACGAGTGCCTGATTACCTATATTTTGGCAGCTTCTTCGCCAACCCACACCATTCCTGCTTCGGCTTATCACAACGGTTGGGCACGCGGAGGAGCTATTAAAAGCACTCAGGTGACTTACAATTTGCCATTGATTCTCAAACACAACGGCGCAGAACAATACGGAGGTCCGCTATTTTGGGCGCATTATTCGTACATAGGGTTGAACCCCAAAGGGCTCAGTGATGATTATGCCAATTACTGGGATTTGAATCGCAATCACACCCTTATTAACTACAAATATTGCCTAGAAAACCCGAAAGGTTATAAAGGTTATGGGGCGAACTGCTGGGGACTTACCGCCAGTTATTCAGTAAAAGGGTACTCAGCCCACAGCCCTAGTAACGATTTAGGGGTGATAGCACCTACTGCTGCCCTTTCCAGCTTTCCTTATACGCCCCAAGAATCAATGGCTGCGCTCAAGCATTTCTATTACGATTTAGGAGATGTGATATGGGGTAAATACGGCTTTTACGACGCTTTCAGCCAGCAAGCGGTATGGTATCCTAAGCGTTATTTGGCTATCGACCAGCTCACTATTGCCCCGATGATAGAAAACCACCGCACGGGTCTCATTTGGAAACTGTTTATGAGTTGCCCCGAAGTACAGCAGGGATTAAAGAAACTGAATTTTAAGGTACAGTAAAAGATAAAAGGTAAAGCCCAGCATTATCTTATATCTAACCTAACCAGAAGTTTATTACTAACAGTGTTTTGAAAATTGGGTTTTAACAAAGGGCGATGTGTGAACATCGCCCTTTGTTTGATTAATGACTAAAAATAAAGAACAACAATTTTAATACAATAATACCAAAAATGCCAATAATACCAAATCAGAGGCGAATGATGAGGGAGAAATAAGCGAAAAGAGACTTTCATTGAAAATAGAGGATGTTTTTTGGAATATTCAAAATAAAATAGTTATCTTTGCCAGCAACTAAACTTTAATACCTTATGCGTATGCGTGTTTTTCTGTGTGTTTTGATGGGGTGGTTTGTAGGGACGATACACGCTCAGTTATTGCCACCTATCTATAACTACGCTCCTTCGGTATACTCGGGTGAGAGTCAGAATTGGAAAATATGTCAAGCGATAAATCAAAAGATATATTTTGCTAACAATATAGGTCTATTGGAGTTCAATGGGGTGGTATGGCAACATTACCCCTTGCCCAATGGGGCGATAGTGCGCGCCGTAAACGCCAAAGGTAACACTATCTATACGGGTGGTTTTGCTGAATTTGGTTATTGGCAAGCAGATGCTTTCAACCGTTTGCAATACACTTCACTAAGTAAACGCTTGCCGCCTAAGGATATAGAAGATGAAGAGGTATGGAAAATTGTTTTTTTTGACCATTGGGTGCTCTTCCAGTCGTTGCACAAACTTTATATTTACGACTCTCAGCACGACCGCTTTCACATTGTGCATTCGCAAAACAACTTACCCAAAATCTTCAAAGTGGGCGAGCATATCTTCTTTCAAAAGATGAATGAGGGGCTTTTTGCTCTTGTGAATGGTAAAGAAGAGTTGCGTTCGGAAGCGTCTCTTTTCCGCGAGCATATTGTTATTAATATCTTCCCATATAAAGGTAAGTTTCTATTTATTACCCAAGACAAAGGCATTTACGAAGGAACACCTGCTGAGGTGAGACCTTGGCAAGTGAGTACTGAGGCGCTTACTTCTTCTTTAAATATCTACAGTTGCGAACAACTCTCTGACGGTTCTATCTTGCTGGGGACGATTGCCAATGGTGTATACCGATTATCGCCAGAAGGACAACTGTGGGAGCACCTTCATCAGAAGCAAGGCTTGCAAAACAACACGGTGCTTTCTATCTTCGAGGACAAAGAACACAATGTGTGGTTAGGCTTAGACAATGGCATTAGTATGGTGAATTTCTTTTCGCCTTTCCGCCAGTATAAAGATAACGAAGGAGTGTTAGGAGCTGTTTATACCTCTATTGTTTACCAAGGTGATTTGTATTTGGGTACCAATCAGGGGCTTTTTTATGCGCCTTTTCCTTTGAAAGCGGGTCAGCCATTTCAGTTGGTTGAAGGTACTAAAGGGCAAGTGTGGCAACTGAAAGAACTACAAGGCACTTTGTTTTGTGGGCACAATTCAGGTACGTTTGTGATAAACAACCATCGTGCACAGTTGGTGTGTAATCTTTTGGGTACTTGGGATATTAAACCTGTGGAAGGACACCCTAATTGGCTCTTGCAAGGCAATTATGAAGGTTTATATCTTTTGGAACTGAAAGAAGGGCGTTGGCAATACCGCAATAAGATAACAGGATTCAACGTATCGAGTAGGTTTTTTGAGTTTATTTCGCCTACTGAACTATTGGTAAGCCACGAGTACAAAGGCGTGTTCCGGTTGCAACTCTCCCTTGATTTTACCAGAGTACTCCAAGTGCACAAAGAGGCTTCTGCTCCAATGGGGCGCAAGTCGGCGATTGCTAAATACCGCAATGAGATTTGGTATTTCACCGAAAAAGGCTTGTTTAAATATGATATTACCGCACGTAAGTTTGTGCAGGATGAAAGCCTTACCCATCGGCTATTCGACCAAGATGCCTACTTATCGGGCACTATGTTACGGGGTAAAGAGGACGGATTGTGGTTTTTTACCCAATACAATATAGTGAAGGTGAGTCAGGGTAAGTTAGACAAGGCACTTCAGCTGAAAAAGATGCCTCTCTCGGCTACTTTTCGCAAGGATTTGGTAGGTTTTGAGAACCTCAATGAGTACCGAGAAGGTGATTGCCTTTTAGGTACGAGCACCGGCTTTATGGATTTTGTGTTTAATCCGTCGCACCATACCGCTTATGAGGTGCATATAGACCATATAGATAAAAGCAAAGTAGAAGGCGTATGGCAACCTATTGCTCTTAATAGTACTGATAACCGCTGGGCACATAACCAGAATAACCTTCGTTTTAGCTATAGTGTACCTGCCTATAATGTGATGTTTCAAACCGTATATCAATATAAATTGGAAGGACTTTACGAGCATTGGAGCGACTGGAGCAAGGAGGCAAGTGTGCAGTTTGATAATCTGCCTGCGGGTGATTATACCTTTTTGGTAAGAGCCAGAGTGGGAAATGCTGTTTCGACCAATACGGCTACTTTTCACTTTGTAATAGAAAAACCTTGGTATGCCACTAATGTGATGATAGCTACCTATATAGGACTCTTACTGCTTTTGCTTTTTATAATTCACCGAGTGTATAGAGTTCATTACAAGCGTCATAAGAAGAAGGTAGAACAAGAAAAAGAGAAAGAACTCGCCCTATTGCAATTGGAAAATGACCGCACGGTAATGAAACTCCAAAACGATAAGCTCCATAGTGAAGTGGAGAGCAAGAACCGCGAGTTGGCGGTGACTACGATGAACATCGTACGCAAGAATGAACTGCTGATGAGCATCAAAGAGGCTCTTTTGAATAGTGGTAATAGCAAACAGGTATTACATATTGTGGAAGATAATATTAACAGCGAAGGCGATTGGGAGCATTTTCAAGAAATCTTTAATCAAACTGACCGTGACTTCCTTAATCGGCTTAAATCACTTCACCCCGACCTTACTCCTAATGACATTAAACTGTGTATTTACCTGCGTTTGAACCTTTCGAGTAAAGAAATTGCTCCACTACTGAACATCTCTACCCAAAGTATAGAGATAAAGCGCTACCGCTTGCGCAAAAAGATGCGTTTAGAGCGCAACCAGAACCTTACTGACTATATTCTAAAGCTCTAAATTAATGATTAATGGTTAATGATTAATGGTTAATGATTAATAGTGCGAGCCACACAGGCAGATGTGAGTTGTACGAGCGAGTAGAAAACATAAATTGATTTTCTTAAAAAAATATATACATTACCTATACAACACCTCTTTTTAAGAGGTGTTTTTTATTTGTTGTTACCTTTACATCGATTTTTTGCATATAATTTTAAATGTAAGATTTACAAAGGTTTGTTTTGTAATTCTCGTTAATAGCAACTATACATTTACATTAAAAATACTCCTTGTATATTTTTTGTATAGGTAAAATATTTTGTGTGTTGAATAATTGCGTTTATCTTTGTTGCGTGATTGAAAGAGAAATAAAAGAAAGAGAAAGTAATACCGAGTTAATACCAATAATGCCAATAATACTGATTGAAAAGTATAAATTTAGAGAGAGTAGCAAAAAGCAACTGAAAAAGGTGATTTGTTGTTTTGAAATTAAGACTGTAATTTATCCTTTTTGAGATAAAACTTATCAAAAGTTACCACGGGGAATGGAAGAACGAAAGCGCACGAAAATTATTCTTAACTTTATCCCAAAAAAGAGAGGGATTTTTACTAGATGAATGATGGACTTAGCTTATAGAGAGCTTATAGGAAGCTTATACGAATCTTGGACGATTGGAATAGAAAGGGTATATAAATAGTTGATTAATAATACAATACAACAATACCAGTAATATCAGTAATAGGTCGTGAAGCGAAAGTAAAGAAAAGAAAAGAGCAAGTTAGAGACAGTTTAAACCTAATATAATACATTAACATACCATTTAAAAAGAGCAATTCAGATGAAAGTATTTATTTTACCAATGTTGCTATTTTTATGTACGAGTTTGGCAGTGGCACAAACTTATAACATAAAAGGAAATGTGAAAGAAGCTCCTAACAGTCCGATGATGGGGGTTTCGGTGGTTGTAAAAGGCACTACCCACGGCGTCTCTACCGATTTCGAGGGGAATTTTGCCTTAGACAATGTAAAGAAAGGTCAGGTTCTGGTGTTTTCGTATGTGGGTTACATCACTCAAGAAATCACTGTGAACAATGGCAATGCGCTGAACGTTACCTTGAAAGAAGATACCCAAACCCTCGGTGAAGTGGTAGTTATCGGGTATGGAACTCAAAAGGTAAAGGACGTAACAGGTTCGGTATCAGTAGTAGATGCTAAAACCATTACCGAACTAAAGCCTGTGGATGCGGCTACTGCCCTGCAAGGTACTACCTCAGGGGTGAGCGTAAACAAAGCTTCGGGCTCACCTGGAGGGAAGATAAACATTCTCATTCGCGGAGTGAGTTCTAACGGTAGCAACGAACCTTTGGTAATTATCGACGGTTACGAAGGGGCACTGAACAGTATCAACCCCGAGGATATTGAGAGTCTTACCGTACTGAAAGACGCTCAAGCGGCTATCTACGGTATTAAAGGGGCGAATGGGGTAGTACTCGTAACTACTAAAGGTGGACGCAAAAACACACCTTTGGAAGTGAAAATTAGCTCTTATACCGGTATTCAGCAAACTACCAAAAAGTTGGATTATATGAACGCTACCGAGTATGCTGCCTTACTCAACGAGAGTTATGCTGCCAACGGACAGGCGTTGCCTTTTGGCAATTTGGCTTCTTTAAGCAAAGGCATTGATTGGCAAGACGAGGTGTTTAAGAATTCTGTTATTTCAGATATGACAGCCAGTATCTCAGGAGGAGGTGAGAAATTTAGTTATTACTTAGGGGCATCACATCTTACCCAAGACGGTATTGTAGCCCCCGAAAAATCCAACTTTAAACGCAACAACGTGAAAGTGAGTTTGGGTGCTGATATTTCACCAAAACTTAAGATGAACTTCACTGCTAATTATTACAACAACAAGCGTAAAACCATTGAGGAAAACGGCTTGGGAGCAGTGCTTTTCAACGCTTTGAACTTCTCGCCTACTTACGGTTTGCACGATGAGGATTTAACGGGCTTTTTGGGCAATGAGGTGATTAACCCTTTGGCACAAATAGACAATACCTATAATCAGTACGATGGCAATGGATTGGAGGGGAATTTCCAGTTGAGCTATAATCTTATAGAAGGCTTAGACCTCACTTCGCGTATCGGGTTTAAGACTTATAGTGATGAGAAGAAAGATTTTCAACCTCTGAGCTTCTTTGGTACGGGCAAAATCTTCAACCGTAGCCGCAGTACGGTAACTCAGGAAAAGAATGAAACACACGCTTATACGTGGGAGACTTTTGCTACTTATAACAAAACTTTCTGGAAAAATCACAACACTTCACTCACTGTGGGTACTAGTGCGCAACGCAACTGGGGCAGTGGACTCAGTGCTACGGGTTACGATGTGCCTAATAACTCTTGGGACTTTGCCGATATAGGTCTCACCACAGGTACGAACAATAGCAAAACTGATAACTCGTATACGAACGATTCGCGTCTTACCTCTTTCTTTGGTCGTTTGCAATACGATTATAAGAGCAAATACTTGCTATCGGCGATGCTTAGGCGTGATGCTTCTTCAGACTTCCCGAAAGATAACCGTGCCGACTTGTTTTCATCAGTAACAGCAGGTTGGAAAGTATCCGACGAAAGTTTCCTAAAAGATAGCAAATGGATAGACTTCCTCAAATTGCGCGGTAGTTACGGTACACTCGGTAACAATGCCGGTAAAAACCTTTATAAGGCAATTTTGAACGGGGAGGCTGTGTACGTGTTTAACGGAAAAATAGTGCGCGGAAAAGCTGTAGGCAAATTGCCAAACCCAAGTGCCAAATGGGAAGTAGCCGAAAAGTTAGATGTCGGTTTTGACTTCAATACACTTGGCAACCGCTTGTCGTTAGTATTCGATTATTTTATAGAAAACCGCAACGATTTGCTCATCTCTAATTTCCCTGTCTCAGGTATTATAGGAACGGCTGCACCAGGGGCTTCAAACCCTACTGTGAACGCTGGTAATACTCAAAATAAAGGCTTTGAGGTGGCGTTAGGTTATAAAAGTGATGTAACCAAACCTTTTTCTTGGGGCTTTAACTATAACATTACTCGTTTGGACGGCAAAGTGGTCTCAATCAATGGCGATGTGATTCCAGAAGGAGGAGCGTTCAGCGTTGGTCAGTTAGCACCTGCACGTATGGAAGTAGGGCAACCTATGGGTTACTTCTATGGTTTGCAAGCCGATGGTATCTTCCAAAACCAAGCTGAGGTAGATGCGCACCCTTCACAACTTGCCTTAGGGGCTCCTGCCAAACCTGGCGATATCAGGTATAAAGATGTGAATGGCGACGGAGTAATCGATTTTAAAGACCGTACTTATTTGGGTAAACCTACCGCCACTTACTATATGGGCTTGAACCTCAATGCTAAGTATAAAAACTTTGATTTCTCGACCTATATGTATGCTGAGCTCGACAAAGAGATGGTGCGCAACTACGAGCGTTCACAACCTAACGTAAACCGCCATCGTTCCTATCTTGACCGTTGGCGTGGTGAGGGCACCAGCAATAGCGTGCCTCGTGTAACCACAGGCGCAACTACCAATAATTTATTCTCAAGTTTCTTTGTAGAAGACGCCTCATTCTTGCGCGTTCAGAATATACAGTTGGGCTATTCGATTCCTGCATCAGTATTGGAGAGTGTGAAGATGAAAAGCTTCCGCGTGTACTTTTCAGTAAACAACGCCTTTACGTTTACTAAGTACAAAGGTTATGACCCTTCAGCTACCTCTGGTGATGCCATTGGTGGAGGTATTGATTACGGCTTCTATCCACAAGCTCGTCAGTTTATCTTAGGATTTAATACATCATTCTAAAACCCATACAAACAAATGAAAACGATATATAACATACAGAAATGGACAATAGGGCTTATGCTTTTTGTCTTTGCCTTTGCTTGTTCCGACGATTTTCTCGACAAGACTAAACAGTACGAAATCAATTCGGAGACCTATTTCAATTCAAAGGAAGACTACCAAAATGCGCTGATTGCAGCTTACAATTTGTTACATTCTACGTATATAAATGTGCTTATGGGCGAAATTGCCTCCGATAATACCCTTTGCGGAGGTGAAAGTGCTTCCGATGTACCTGGTTTTCAACAAATAGACCAGATGATTCACACGCCTATCAACAGCCAACTCAAAAACTTGTGGGACTGGATGTTTGCCGGTGTAAACCGCTCGGCTTATATCTTGGAATTCCAAGACAAAACAGCCTTTGAGGGCAAAGAAGTGATTATTGCCGAAGCGCATTTCCTTCACGCTTATTACAATTTTGAGCTCGTGAAATGGTTTGGGGCAATTCCACTCAAAGAAAACAAACGATTTGAGCGTGGCGACGAACAAAAAATACCCCGTTCCCCTGTGAGTGAGGTATATGCTTCTATTGAGAAAGACCTTTTGGCAGCCATTCCTCACTTGCCTACAACACCACCCGACGGACAAGTAGGACGTGCTACTAAAGGCGCCGCTCAAGCACTACTCGGCAAGGTGTATTTATACCAAAACAAATTTGCCGAAGCAGCTCAAGTATTAGAAACCGTGATACACAGCAATACCTATTCACTTGTAACTGACTATGCTTCTATCTTCGAAAAAGAAGGTGAAAACGCGGCTGAATCGGTATTCGAGATACAATACACCGATGCTGAAGGTGCTAGTTTTGACTGTTTGCAATGTAGCAAAGGAAATGTAGCGGTAGGGTTTAACAGTATCCGTAACTATAACGGCCCTGTGTTCGATTCTGGCTATAGTTTTAACGTACCTGTACAAGAGGCAGTCGATGCTTTTGAAGCAGGCGACCTCCGCAAAGATGTTGCTATCTTGGATATCGTCGCGTGGGCAGCAGCGAACAACGCTACTTATGCCGAAGGTTACAAACATACAGGCTATTTCAATAGAAAATATATTGCTCGCAAAGGTGACCTCAATAGCCCCGACCAAAACCTTACCAACCCTAATAACTATCGTGCTATTCGCTATGCCGATGTGCTTTTAATGGCTGCCGAAGCGCTCAACCGTGGTAATATCAGCGATGAACGCGCTCGCGATTACCTCAACCAAGTGCGCAAACGTGCCTTTGGTAATGAAAATCACAATATTACGGTATCAGGCTCTGCTCTTACCGAAGCGATATGGAAAGAACGCCGTGTAGAGTTCTTAGGCGAAGGCTTGCGCTTTTTCGACTTAGTCCGCACCGGAAAAGGCACCGAAATACAAGGTTTTACTGCCAACAAAAACGAAGTTTTCCCCATACCCTACGAAGAAATACGCTTTGCTAATGGCAATTGGCAACAAAACCAAGGATACTAATTACCTCTTATCTAAATTAAAATGAAAACACTCAAAAACCTCATAGCACTACTGTTTCTCATTGGAATAGTGGCCTGCGAAAAAGATAAGGACGATCTCAGTTTCGTCCAAAATGCCACGGCTCCTACCGATGTCTCAGCGAAATTTCAAGTGAGCACCGATAACTCAGGGGCTGTAACCATCACGCCAGTAGCTACGGGAGTAGCCTCCTACAAGGTCTATTTTGGCGATAGCACTGCAACTCCCACTACAGTGAAAGCAGGTGGTTCGGTAACACACACTTATGCTGAAGGTAGTTACCAAGTGAAAATAGTAGCTGTGAACATCGCTGGCAAGGAAGCCGAAGCGACTTTGTCTTTAGAGGTGTCGTTCCGCGCCCCTGAGAATGTAGAAGTAACTGTCGCTAACGACCAAGCGGTTTCTAAGAAAGTGAATGTAACGGCTAAAGCTAACTTTGCGATTACTTACGATGTGTATTTCGGTGAAAGTGCCGACGAAAAACCGGTCTCTGGCAATATAGGAGAGGAAGTTTCACACATTTATAAGCAAGTAGGTACTTACACCCTTACCATAGAAGTGAAAGGTGCGGGCAAACAAACTACTAAAGTACAAAAAACGGTACGAGTAATTGCCTTGCAACAGCCTACTACTGTGGCTCCTCAACCTCCAATCCGCAAAGCACAAGAGGTCGTTTCGCTTTTCAGCGGACGATATACCAATGTGGCAGGTACCGATTTCAACCCTAATTGGGGTCAAGCCACTGCCTACAACCTCTTTAAGTTGGGCACCGATGAAATCTTGCAATACGCTCACCTCAATTATCAAGGTATCCAATTCGCTCGAGAAATCGACCTATCGGCGATGGAGTTCTTACATTTAGACGTTTGGACTGCCGATGCTACAGCTTTAGATATCTATTTGATTAGCAAAAGCACAGGCGCTGATGGTGAGAAGTTTATCAAAAAGGCCCTTACTGCCGATAAGTGGACAAGCATCGATATTCCGCTAAGCGACTACACCAAACAAGGATTTGTAATCACCGATGTACACCAAATAAAATTGGTAGGACAAGGCACGGTATTTATCGACAACTTGTATTTCTACAAAAAATCGAATACTGTGATAATCGAAAACTTTGAGGGTACAGCACCCAAATTTACTACCTTTGGCAATATGGCAAATGTAGAAGTAGTAGCCAACCCTAATACTACAGGCAATACATCTACCAAAGTAGCCAAAATGGTGCGCACCAAAGGTTGTGAAACGTGGGCAGGCGCGTTTTTTACTTCCGAAAGTTTGGATATGAAAAGTCACAAGGTATTGAAGCTAAAAGCTTTTTCTCCTAAGACAGGTATTACTGTAAAAGTGAAATTAGAGGGAGCTACTAGCGATGAAGCAAAAGAAGTAGATGCTCGCATCACCAAAAAGAACACTTGGGAAGAACTTTCGTTTGATTTTACTGGCATTGATACCAGCGCAACCTACACCAAAGTAGTTGTTTTCTTCGACTTTGGTGAAAAAGGCGATGATACCACTTATTACTACGATGAAATAACACTGAATTAATTACCCGTGCGGTTCGCACTAAATTGACAAATTAAAATGAAAACCTTAAATCTTTTAACTTTATTAGTAGCTTTTGTCTTTATAAGTTGTAAAGATAAGCACGAGTTTGGAGACCTTACACCTCCTTCTAATGTAAATGCCTCGTTCAGTATCGTGGGGGCTGATAACACTCATCCTCACGGCGACGGCACGGGCTTGGTGAACTTTATAGTAACCGCCCAAAACGCCATTTCTTACCGTGTCGATTTCGGCGACGGCAAGACCGAAATGGCTCCCTCTGGTAAAATCCAACACCGCTATACCAAAGTAGGTACCAACAAATTCACAGCGGTAGTAAGTGCTGTAGGTGCAGGAGGCTCTATGAGTTCTGTGTCTTTAGAATTGGAAGTATATAGTTCCTTCTCCGATGCTGAAGCTGAAAATATGCTTGCTGGTAAGAATGTAGGCGATACTAAAACTTGGTATTGGGCTGCCAATGTAGCGGGATATGCAGGCTTAGGACCTCAAGAAAGTGGCGATAATGGCGAATATGGCTACCCCGCTTGGTGGCAAGCAACACCATTCGACGCTACTCGTACTTGTATGTTCGAGAACTCCTTTATCTTTACCCGTACAGCTAATGGTATTACCTATCAGCAAACTGCTAATCACGTGTTTGTGCCAGGAGCCTATGCTAGCGTGTTAGGCGTTGTTAAAGACCAATGCTACGGTACCGATATAGTACCTACTCTTGCAGGTGTAAAACAAGTGTCCTTTGTGCCTTCTACTTCCAAAGCCGCTACCCAAGGCAAGTACGACAACAAAGCCTACCGCGGTACAGCTATCGAGCTCTCCAATGGTGGTATGCTCGGCTGGTGGGTAGGCGCAAGTACTTATGACATCATCAGCCTTACCGATACACAACTTGTCGTGCGCGTGATGCAACCTAATAGTCAGTTTGCTTGGTATCACATTTTCACTACTACCAAACCTTCCGAAAATAGCTTTACGAACCTTGTGTGGTCTGATGAGTTCAATAAAGCGGGTACCCCCGATGCGACCAAATGGACGTATGATTTAGGCAAAGGTAGCAACGGTTGGGGTAACAACGAGTTGCAAACCTATACCAAAGACCCCGAAAATGTGAAAGTTGAAAACGGTGTGCTCAAAATTACTGCCAAAGCCGATGGCAGTGGAGGGTATACTTCTGCACGACTCAAAACTGAAGGTTTGTATGGTTTCAAATATGGTAAGGTGGAAATCAAAGCCAAATTACCTGCTGCCAAAGGTACCTGGCCTGCAATGTGGTTCTTGGGCAATAACTTCGCTACCGACGGCTGGCCTAAATGTGGCGAAATAGATATGCTCGAACAAAAAGGTAATAAAAAGACCCATATACTCGGCGCTTGCCATTGGTACAACACCGATAACAACCATCAGGGCGATTACGACAAAGAAACTGAATTTGCAAACACTTCTGCAGATTTTCATATCTATACGATGACGTGGACAGAAAAAAAGATTATCTTTGCAGTCGATAATAAGAACTATTTCGAAATGGACAACAACGCTAAATTGCCATTCAACCAAAAATTCTTCCTTATCCTAAACGTCGCGATGGGAGGAACATTGGGAGGTCAAGTAGCTAATAATTTCACCGAAGATAGCCTTGAAATCGATTATGTAAGAATTTATCAGTAAATTAATTATTATGAAGAAAATAACGTATTGTATCGCTATGGCATTAGCTGTAGTAGCTTGTAACAATTCGTCAAAAACCGACGATAAAACCCCTGTGAAATGGGAGTCCTTCAGTGGCGATAAAAATATCGAACGCAAAGTAGATTCTTTGTTAGCACTGATGACCTTAGAAGAAAAAATAGGACAACTCACTCAGTTTGCTGCCGATTGGGATGTTACAGGTCCCGTAATGTCCGATGACTTTCAACCTTATCTCGAAAAAGGTCTCGTGGGCAGTGTATTTAACGCTGTTACCGTGCCTGGAGTGCGCAAATTGCAGGATATTGCTGTCAAAAAAACTCGCTTGGGTATCCCTATTCTCTTTGGTTACGACGTGATTCACGGTTATAAAACCATATTCCCTATGTCGCTTGCCGAAGCCTGCTCTTGGGATTTAGACCTAATGCGCCAAACCGCTGCTATTGCTGCCGAAGAAGCTGCTGCTGATGGCATCAAATGGACGTTCGCCCCTATGGTCGACCTCGCTCGCGACCCACGCTGGGGGCGTGTGATGGAAGGCGCTGGCGAAGACCCTTTCTTGGGAAGTGAAATCGCCAAAGCTCGCGTACAAGGTTTTCAAGGGGGAACCGACTGGCATTCGCTTAGCAAAACCAATACTGTCTTAGCGTGTGTAAAACACTTTGCTGCCTATGGCGCTGCCGAAGCAGGGCGCGACTACAATACTGCCGAGCTCTCTCAGCACACCCTTTGGAATGCCTATCTACCACCTTATAAAGCAGCAATTGATGCAGGAGTGGGCACCGTAATGGCTTCCTTCAACGAAGTGAACGGTATCCCTGCAACTGCCAATCGCTACCTAATGACCGATATCCTTCGCAAGCAATGGGGCTTTAAAGGCTTTGTAGTAACCGATTATACCGGTATCAACGAACTGGTTCCTCACGGTGTTGCGGTTGATAATAAGCACGCTGCCGAGCTAGCAATCAATGCTGGTATTGATATGGATATGACAGGCGCTAACTTTATCAAGCACCTCAAAAAATCAGTCGAAGAGGGTAAGGTAAAAGAAGAGACTATCAACACCGCTGTACGCCGTATCTTGGAAATGAAATTCGTATTAGGCTTGTTTGACGACCCTTATAAGTTCCTCGATGAGAACCGCGCCAAAACAACTCTTATGAAACCGGAGTTCTTGCAAGTAGCCCGCACTGCGGTTGCTAAATCGGTGGTATTGCTCAAAAACAACGCCGAGGTATTGCCTATCACTCCCGATATGCCGAAAAAGGTAGCCCTTATAGGCCCTATGGTAAAAGATTCTATTAACCAAAATGGCGAATGGCAAGGTCGCGGTGATCGTACACTCAGTGCTTCTCTTTTTAAAGGATTACAAGAAGTGTATAAAGATAGTAAGGTGCAGTTCAGCTATGCCAAAGGTTGTACTCTTACTGCCACTACTTCTGCCGATATAGCCAAAGCAGTAGCTACAGCACGTACCGCTGATGTAGCAGTGGTAGCCTTAGGTGAAGATTATAACTGGTCTGGTGAATCCGCTTGCCTTACCGATATACGTCTGCGCGCTCCTCAACGTGAATTGCTCCGTGCCCTCAAACAAACAGGCAAACCTATAGTATTATTGGTGTATAGCGGTCGTCCGCTCGACCTTAGTGAAGAAAGTGAATTAGCCGATGCTATTTTGCAAGTGTGGTTCCCTGGTACCCAGTCAGGTTATGGCATCGCCGATGTATTATCAGGTAAGTACAACCCTTCAGGGCGTTTGGTGATGAGTTTTCCTCGTAATGTTGGACAAGTGCCTATCTATTACAATCACAAGAACACCGGTCGCCCCGTTGATCCTAATAACCCAACAGTTGATTACCGTTCTAAATATGAGGATGCGCCTGTCACACCTCTCTATCCTTTTGGTTACGGATTGAGCTACACCACCTTTAATATTAGTAATGTACAGCTCAGCAGTGCCACACTCAGTAAAGGAGGTAAACTCACCGTTACAGCCCAAGTAGCCAATACCGGCAAACGCGATGGTGAAATAGTAGTGCAATTGTATATTCGCGATTTGGTAGGTAGTGTAACCCGTCCAGTGAAAGAGCTCAAAGGCTTCCAAAAAGTCGCACTCAAAGCCGGCGAAAGCAAACAAGTGCAGTTTGAAATCACCGAAGACCTCTTAGCCTTCTACAACGCCGATTTGAAAAAAGTAACCGAACTAGGCGCTTTCAAACTCTGGGTAGCCCAACACTCCGCCGATAACAGCAACGAAAAAGATTTTGAGCTAAAGTAGATTTTTTCCTTTCATTACACGCAAAAAGGATTGCTCTTCTAGGGCAATCCTTTTTTTGTTTTAGCGTATGATATCTTATTCGCTAATCTTAGCCCACGTATCTTTTAAGCCGACGGTTTTGTTGAACACCAATTTTTCGGGGGTAGTATCGGGGTCTACACTGAAATATCCCAGACGTTGGAACTGTACCGTGTCGCCTGCTTGGGCGGTCTTGAGGCTTGGCTCTACATAGGCAGTTACTATTTTTAGAGAATTGGGGTTGATGTAGTTTAAGAAGCTATCCTCTTGGCGGTCGGGTTCAGCAACGGTAAAGAGGCGGTCGTAGAGGCGTGCTTCGGCTTCTACTGCGTGAGCTACTGATACCCAATGCAATGTACCTTTTACCTTGCGCATACTGGCTTCAGTACCACTACCACTGCGACTTTCGGGGTCGTAAGTACAATGTATTTTAGTAATATTCCCTTGAGCATCTTTCACTACGCTTTCAGCTTTGATGATATAAGCATTTTTGAGGCGTACTTCACCTCCTAATTTCAATCGGAAATATTTTTTGTTGGCTTCTTCGCGGAAGTCGTCACGCTCGATATACAATTCACGACTGAAAGGCACCTTACGATAAGTCATAGGAGTTATCTCGGGATTATTTTCGGCGTCAAGCCATTCTTCTTGTCCCTCGGGATAGTTAGTAATCACCACCTTCACAGGGTCGAGCACTGCCATTACACGGTTAGCTTTTTTATTGAGGTCTTCGCGCACGCAGAACTCTAAAAGAGATACATCTATTAGGTTTTCGCGTTTGGCAATACCGATGGTATCGGCGAATTTGCGAATGGCTTCAGGAGTATAACCACGGCGACGTAAGCCTGAGATAGTAGGCATACGGGGGTCGTCCCATCCAGCAACATAGTTTTCGTTTACCAACTGCAACAGCTTACGTTTACTCACAATCGTATGACTCAAATTCCTCCGTGCAAATTCTCTCTGTTTGGGTCGCACACTCCCCCTTTGAAGGGGGGCAGGGGGGATGTTATCTCCCTCTCCTTTGGGGAGGGCTGGGGAGGAGATTACCTGGTCTAAAAACCAATCGTATAACTCTCTGTGTGGTAAGAATTCCAACGTACAAAGGGAGTGTGATATTTGTTCGAGGTAGTCGCTTTCGCCGTGTGCCCAGTCGTACATAGGGTAGATATGCCATTTGTCGCCTGTGCGGTGGTGTGAAGCGTTCATAATGCGGTAGATGATAGGGTCGCGCATTAGCATATTAGGCGATGCCATATCAATTTTGGCGCGGAGTACATACGTGCCGTTTTCGAATTCACCGTTTTTCATACGCTCAAAAAGGGCGAGGTTTTCCTCAGGAGAGGTATTGCGATAAGGGCTCTCGGTTCCTGCTACCGTTGGCGTGCCTTTTTGAGCGGCAATCTCTTCCGATGTTTGTTTATCTACATAGGCTTTCCCTTGTTTGATGAGCATTACTGCCCAGTCGTAAAGTTCTTGAAAATAGTCGGAAGCATAGCATTCTTTATCCCATTTGAATCCGAGCCACGCTACATCACGGCGAATCGCATCTACGTATTCTTGTTCTTCCTTAGAAGGGTTGGTATCGTCGAAACGCAAGTTTACAGGGGCGTTGTAGCGCAAGCCCAATCCGAAGTTAAGGCAGATAGAACTCGCGTGACCGAGGTGCAAGTAGCCATTCGGTTCTGGAGGGAAGCGAAAGCGTAAGGCGCTGGCGGGAAAGCCTTTCGCAAGGTCTTCCTCAATGATATTTTCTATAAAGTTATTAGAGCGTTGTTCTTTTAATTCTTCTGACATCTTTTTTAATGATTAATGATGAATGATAGATAGTTAATTCTTGTTTTCAAGGTGCAAAGATACAAATAATTTCCTAATTTACTAATTAACCAATTACTCTCATTCTTTTGGCGAAGGCAATAGCTTCCACACTATCAGCGTGTGTTTTCTCTTAGGATATTTTGCCTATAACGGTTTACTGTATGCACACTGATATTCAGCTTTTCGGAGATTTCTCTGCAAATATTTGTCATTTCCCTAAAAACACCTACCTTTGCCACCTCAGTAGCCACTAATCATTATAACTTATGCCTACTTACAACAAAATATTCGAAAACAATCGTCAATGGGTGAAACACCGCAAAGAGAGCGACCCTCATTTCTTCGAGAAACTCGCCGAAGACCAGAACCCCGACTATCTTTATATAGGTTGCTCCGATAGTCGTGTAGCTGCCGAAGAGTTAATGGGTGTAGGTCCTGGTAAGGTGTTTGTACACCGCAATATTGCCAATGTAGTAAACACCCTCGATATGAGCTCTACCGCTGTGATACAATATGCCGTAGAACACCTGCAAGTAAAGCATATTGTCGTATGTGGTCATTACGATTGCGGAGGGGTAAAGGCTGCTATGCAAGCCAAAGACTTTGGTTTGCTAAACCCTTGGTTACGTACCATTCGCGATGTATACCGCTTGCATCAAGCAGAACTCGATGCCATTACTGATGCCGACCAGCGTTACCGCCGTTTGGTAGAACTGAACGTAGAAGAACAGTGCTTCAATGTTACCAAAATGGCAGTTGTGCAAGAAAGTTATCTCAAACACCAATACCCTGCTGTTCACGGTTGGGTATTCGATATTCACACCGGCGAACTCATAGACCTTAACCTCGACTTCGAAGCCTTCCTTCATAAAATCCAAAAGATATACGACCTCACCGGACAAGAATGGTATAAACCCTACTAATTTCACTCAGTAGTCAAAAATCAAAAGACGTCATATATCAGTTCCAACTATCCTCTGACTATTTTACAACGAACTTATATTAAATACAATTTCTTTCAAAAGCTTTTTTATAAACACCTATTCTACCACGTCTATCTTTTTGCTTCCCTAAGTCTCTCCGACAGCACCCACCTTTTTAACCTATCTCATAAACCTTTTTCACCGCCTCACCTCGTCATTCGTCCCCCGTCATTACTTCCCTTTTCCGTCACACTCCCTTCTAGTGCCTGTGGCCTAAGGCCTAGTGTCTCTTCCTCTTTCTTTCGACTCGAAACCTCATTTTTACCATTTTTAGCCTTGTTGTATTATATTATGAATCA
>NZ_KB291533.1:25798-31555 GCF_000318315.2 Capnocytophaga sp. oral taxon 324 str. F0483
CCCCTCTTCCGAACTTCTCCGTTTCCTTCCGAATAATCCTAACAGTCCTAACACGTCACTTTTTCATCTCAAACTTTGCCAAAGTTGAATAAACTAATAATATTTACTCCTTTCCTCATTCTCTAATTTCCTCATTTGCTAATTCTCTAATTCTCTCATTTTCTCATTTTCTAATTTGCTAATTTTCCCCGCCCGTCGTGCTACGACCTCACACTTTCTTCCTTTTTCTTTTGAAAAGTGTTAAAATTAATAATAATACACTTTCTTTTATTTTCTCCTTATCTATTGTAATTCATATGATTATCTCCTCTATTTAGCGAAGTATATAAAATTATTTAAAAATATTAGCTATAATTATTTGGTAGATATAATAAATAGTGCTACTTTTACGCCGTAAATTTCATTTAATAGCCAAACTTATGAAAGAAAAGTATTTAACATTTGTTATGTTTGTGTTAGGTTGCTTTTTAACAACTCTTATGGCACAAACCATCTCAGTAAAAGGTAAAGTTACTGACGATAAAAAAACGCCTTTACCCGGTGTTTCCGTAGTGGTTAAAGGCTCTACGCACGGTACATCTACTGATTTTGACGGTAATTACCAAATCCAAGCCAAAGCAGGCGATGTGCTCGAGTTTAGCTTTGTAGGATTTACTACCCAGACTAAAAAAGTTGTGGGGGGGGGTAATTCTTACACAGTTAATGTGCAACTAAAAGAAGATACCCACCAACTTACAGAAGTGGTAGTGGTAGGTTTTGCCACTCAAAAGAAAGAAAACCTTACAGGAGCTGTAGCTTCGGTAGATGCTAAAGCCTTAGAGAATCGCCCTGTAAACAATGTAACCCAAGCCCTACAGGGGAACGTTTCGGGGGTGAACTTCTCTGTAGGAAATGGAGGTGGACAGTTGGACAGTAATCTTTCCTTCAATATTCGCGGTACAGGTACTATTGGGTCAGGATCTAGTGCGAACCCCTTGGTACTTATAGATGGTATGGAAGGCGATATGAATACTTTAAATCCTAATGATATAGAAAGTATTTCGGTGTTGAAAGATGCAGCTTCGGCTTCTATTTATGGGTCGCGTGCGGCTTTTGGGGTGATTTTAGTAACTACTAAATCAGGTAAAGATGGTAGAATGGTGATAAATTATAGTACTAATTACCGCCTTGCTTCACCCGTAGGCCTCCCTGAAATGTTGGATTCAGAAGATTTTGCTAACTATTTTAATGAAGCTCAAAAGAATAACGGAGGGGCTCCTGTATTTGAAGATCGTATTATACAGAACATCAAGGCATACAAAGCAGGGAAGCTAAAAGATGCTACTGATTGGAACCCTACCAAAGATGGAAATGGTGCTTGGAATGACTACAAGCAAAGCTGGGCAAATGTAGATTGGTTTAAAGAGTTTTATAGAGCTTCTACTCCTTCGCAAGAACATAATTTTACAGCTCGTGGTGGTACTGAAAAGATACAATATTACGTATCATTAGGTTGGCTTGATGCTGAGGGGTTATCGCGTTATAATACCGATAAAATGTCACGTTACTCAGCACAAGGAAAGATATCAGCACAAATACTTCCTTATTTAAAGTTGAATTACAACTCACGTTTCAGTCGCAGAGATTTCTCTCGTTCTTCTTATTTAGGAGGTTTGTTTTTCCACAACATAGCCAGACGTTGGCCTACCTTACCACTTAAAGACCCTAATGGTCATTATATGAACGGTAATGAAATTGCACAGCTTAATGAAGGACGCGATAAAACACAAAGAGATGAGCTTACCCAACAATTAGCTTTGGTATTCAATCCTATAAAAGGATGGGTAACCAATGTAGAGCTCAACTACCGCACTTCTACTATCTTTAATAATTGGTACTACTTGCCTATCTACAAATATGGTTTACACGGAGAGCCTATTCCTATTTCGCGCGATGGGGAAGCCCCTGCTGGACATTCAAAAATAAGTGAGTGGGCAGCCCGTTACAACTTCTTTAATACTAATATATATTCATCTTATACTAAAGAGATTAAGAAACATACAGTTACTGCATTAGCAGGCTTTCAATCAGAGCTATTCAAATCACGTCAATTTTCTGCTTCTCGCGATGAGATATACAGCAAGAACTCTCTTTCACTCAACACTACAGGGGGAAAGAATGATGATGTAAGTGGAGATTATCAACACTGGGCAACCGCAGGTTTCTTTGGCAGGCTCAACTACAACTACGACAGCAAGTATTTATTGGAAGTAAACGCTCGTTATGACGGTACCTCTCGCTTTTTGCGCGACCAGCGTTGGAACTTGTTTACCTCAGCTTCAGTAGGTTGGAATATAGCCAAAGAGGGCTTTTGGAAACACTTCGGTAAGTTTGGAGAAGCGGTAAGTGAATTTAAATTTAGAGGGTCTTATGGCGAATTAGGCAACCAAAACACTGATAGTTGGTATCCTTTCTATCAAACGATGAACATAGGGGCTAATAATGGTAGTTGGCTTCTTAATGGTGATAAAACTAATACAGCAAAAATGCCAGGATTGGTAGCTTCTACCCTCACTTGGGAAAAAGTAGCTTCTTGGAATGTAGGGTTTGACCTTACTGCTTTGAAGAACCGTCTTAAATTCACATTCGAGTTGTTTAGCCGTAAAACCTATAATATGGTAGGTCCTGCCCCTCAACTGCCTCCTGTATTGGGTACTGCTCCTGCTCGTATCAACAATACCGATATGGTCTCAAACGGATTTGAGATCATAACGAGCTGGAAAGACAAAATAGGAGAAGATTTCTCTTATGGTATTTCAGCTAACTTAACTGATAGCCGTCAAAAAATTACTAAATATCCTAACAAAAATAAATCTTTAGGAACTTTTTACGAAGGACAGTATTTAGGTGAAATATGGGGCTACCAAACACGTGGCATTGCTAAAACAGATGCAGAGATGACCGAATGGTTAAAAACACACGACCAAAGTGCTTTGGGTAACAACTGGGCAGCAGGTGATATAATGTATGAAGACCTCAATGGCGATGGTAAAATTAATAGTGGAGCTAATACCCTTGATGATCCAGGTGATAGAAAAGTTATTGGTAACACCACTCCTCGTTATAACTTTGGGGTACAAGTAGAGTTGAAGTACAAAAACGTAGATTTTAGTATGTTTTGGCAGGGCACAGGTAAGCGTGATTTAATTTTCAATGATTCTCCTTATTTTAGAGGGGCTAACCAAAACGTATGGCAATCAGCAGGCTTTAAAGAACACTTAGATTACTTCCGTCCCGAAGGCACTAATAGCCCTTTTGGCTCTAATGTAAATGCGTATTATCCACGACCTACTATGGACGGTGGAGGTAAGAACTTCGCCTCTCAAACACGTTGGGTACAAAACGCTGCTTATGTACGTTTGAAGAACATACAATTGGGGTATACCTTCCCTACTGATATTATGAAGACTATAGGTATAGATAATTTGCGAATTTATATCTCAGCCGATAATGTATTTACCTTTACCAAACTCTCTAAAATATTCGACCCTGAAGCTAATGGAGGTTCTTGGGGACAAGGAAAACTATATCCTCTTTCAAGAGTGATTTCAACAGGATTAAGTTTAACCTTCTAAAAGACTAACACAATGAAAAAGATATATAAAAATATAATCATAGCTACCTTTTCGGTAGGGCTTATAGGGTGTAACAAATTTTTGGATAGAGAACCGCTCTCTAATATCACCCCTCAACAATATTTCAATACCGAATCAGATTTGGCAGCCTATACTATCACTTATTATAATTTCCCTACTCACGGTGGGTATAATATAGGGATTTTTAAAGATGATAACGGCACTGATAACCAAGCTACAACAAATGCTAATGTAGCTTGGGTAAAAGGACAATGGCACGTGCCTAAAGGTACAGAAGGCTATGATTTTGGTAATATTCGTGCTATCAACTATTTTTTAGCAGAAGTAACCCCGAAAATAGAGGCAGGAAAAATAACAGGAACACCTGCTAATATCAATCACTATTTAGGAGAAGCCTACTTTTTAAGAGCTTATGAGTATTTCGATCGTTTACAATCCTATGGTGATTACCCTATTGTGAAAACCGTACTCCCCGATAATGAAGATGAGCTCATAGAGGCTTCTAAACGTCGCCCTCGTAATGAAGTAGCTCGCTTTATTTTGCAAGATTTAGACAAAGCTATCAGCTTGTTAAAGTCAAGCCCAGTAGAAGGCAAAAACCGTATCAGTAAAGAAGTGGCTCAGCTTTTCCGATCACGTGTAGCGCTTTTTGAAGGAACTTGGCTCAAATATCATAAGGGCACTGCCCAAGTGCCGGGAGGTATGGGCTGGCCAGGGACTAAAGTCTCTTACTTATCCGGTTTTTCTATCAATATAGATAGTGAAATTAATTACTTTTTGACAGAAGCAATGGCTTCTGCTAAGGTCGTAGCCGATGCTTTCCCATTGGTAGCCAATGACCACAATACCACTGGAACAGCTGTGTTTAGCAATCCTTATTTCAAAATGTATGGTGATAACAGTCAGTCAGGTTATTCAGAAGTGCTTTTTTGGAGACAATACAGCGCTGATAAAAGTGTTGGGCATTATACCAATGGTTTCTTGACAGGAGGCGCTAATAGTGGTTATACACGTGGTTTTGTGGATGCTTTCTTGATGAAAAATGGTTTACCTATCTACGCATCAGGTTCGGGTTACCAAGGTGATGCTGATCTTACAACTGTAAAAGTAGATAGGGACGAGCGCTTGCAGCTTTTTATGCGTGTACCAGGTGATTATTTAGCCGTTACTCAGCAAGATAACAGTTATCCTGACATTATTAACTCGGTAACCGAAAGAAAAGCTGTTACAGGCTATAATGTGAAAAAAGGGCTAAATGGAGATGCCAAATACCTCACTGATGCGGTACTTACTGAGGCAGGTTGTATTGTATTCCGTGCCGCAGAAGCCTATCTTAATTATATTGAAGCTTGTTATGTAAAAAATAACAGTCTCGATAGTGATGCCGACCGTTATTGGAAAGCATTACGCGTTCGTGCGGGGGTAAGTGAAAACTACAATGCTACCATAGCCGCTACCGATCTCACCAAAGAAAACGACTGGGCGGTATATTCAGCAGGACAAAAAATAGATGCAACCCTTTACAACATTCGCCGTGAACGCCGTTGTGAGTTTATAGCTGAAGGAATACGTAATAACGACCTCCGCCGTTGGCGCGCTATGGATCAGTTAAGAAACTACCAAATAGAAGGTATGAATCTTTGGACAAGTATGTATGATAAACCTACTTATAAAAATAATAACGGGACTTCTAAATTAGTAGCTTTGCCTGCTGCCAGCCCCAACATATCAGCAAAAACATTGAGCGTGTACATTCGTCCTTATCAAATTATACAACAAAACAACTTGTATTACAACGGTATCACTTGGACGAAAGCACACTACCTATCACCCATAGGCTTTGAAAACTTCTTACGCACTTCCAAAGGAGGAAATGTAGCTACCAGTGTTATCTACCAAAACCCAGGTTGGCCAGTACAAGCCGATGGTATTCCTACTGAATAATGTCTAAAATAACATCTTTCATAACATAATTTTTATTGTTTAAATAGAAAAAGCTACCTTTTAGGGGTAGCTTTTTCTATTTTATAGTTATTTGCTATAAACTTTTTCATCGCTCCACTTTTCGTCACTCATCATTCGTCCCCCCGTCATTACTTCCCTTTTCCGTCACCACATTCCC
>NZ_KB291533.1:31575-53828 GCF_000318315.2 Capnocytophaga sp. oral taxon 324 str. F0483
CGCCTCGAAACCCCGTTTTTACCGTTTTTTGTATCGCTGTATTATACTATGAGTCAACCATTTATACACCCTTTCTATACCAATCGTCCAAGATTCGTATAAGCTTCCTATAAGCTACCTATAAGCTAACTACATTCATCCTCACACCCTTTTTTCATCAAAAACCCTCCCTCTTCTCTTTCGAACTTCTTCGTTTCCTTCCGAGCTCTCCAATCCCTCCTCTAACCTGTCCTACTCGTCTGAAAAACTCCGACCCGTCCATTCCCTTTGGTGGTATTATTGGTATTTCTGGTATTATTGGCATTTACCTCATTTCCTAATTTCCTCATTCTCTCATTTTCTAATTCTCTAATTTCCTCATTTTCTTTAAATTATTTTAAACTCAAAATTCTGTTCTCATATTCCTTGCACAATTCAAAAAAAGAAAGTACATTTGTAGCCGTTAATAACCCATAAAATTTCACATTATGCCCTATTTATTTTACATTTTATTCTTTTTTGCATTAGTATTTTTGCTATCTACTTTCTTCACCGTGCGCCAACAAACCGCCGTGTCAGTAGAACGTTTCGGTAAATTCGAAAGCATTCGTCATTCGGGTTTACAAATGAAAATACCTATCATCGATAAAGTAGCCGCTCGCATCAGCCTCAAAATCCAACAGCTCGATGTCATTGTCGAAACCAAAACTTTGGACGATGTATTCGTCAAAATCAAAGTATCAGTACAGTTCGTGGTGATCAAAGAAAAAGTATACGATGCCATTTACAAGCTCGAATACCCACACGACCAGATTACCAGCTATGTATTCGACGTAGTCCGCGCCGAAGTCCCTAAGATGAAACTCGACGATGTATTCGTTAAGAAAGACGATATCGCCATCGCCGTAAAACGCGAAGTACAAGAATCAATGGAAACTTACGGTTACGACATCATCAAAACCTTAGTAACCGATATCGACCCCGATGCCCAAGTAAAAGCCGCAATGAACCGTATCAATGCTGCTGAACGCGAAAAAGTAGCGGCTCAGTACGAAGGTGATGCACAACGCATCCTCATCGTCGAAAAAGCAAAAGCAGAAGCCGAAAGCAAACGTTTGCAAGGTCAAGGTATCGCCGACCAGCGTCGTGAAATTGCTCGCGGATTGGTAGAGAGTGTAGACGTATTGCATAAAGTAGGTATCAGCTCGCAAGAAGCTTCTGCGCTTATTGTAGTTACTCAACACTACGACACCTTGCAAGCCGTAGGTCAGCAAACCAATAGTAATCTTATCCTACTTCCTAACTCACCCGAAGCAGGTAGTGAGATGCTCAACAATATGATTACCTCCTTCACCGCTTCAGCTCAAGTAACCGAAACCTTGAAGAAAAAGAAAAACGACTAACTCACTGTTAAATAATATAGATTTTAAAAGCTATTCATTTTTTTGAATAGCTTTTTTTGTGATTATTGCTAAAATTACTACTTTTGCACTCTGTAATAACTTTTTGCGGTATACACATTGGTATACACTTTGCCAAAGTGTAGTAACGCTTGATTGAAGATTGAAAAAAAACAACTATGAAAATATCATATAACTGGTTAAAACAATATTTGAAGTTAGAAATGCCTGCTGAAGATACAGCGGTCATCCTTACTGATTTAGGCTTAGAAGTAGAAGGGATTGAACACTTCGAAAGCGTAAAAGGGGGACTCAAAGGGGTAGTGGTAGGTCACGTACTCGAATGCGAAAAACATCCTAACGCCGATAAACTTAAAATCACCAAAGTAGATGTAGGAGGCGAAGCTCCCTTGCAAATCGTTTGTGGAGCTCCTAACGTAGCACAAGGGCAGAAAGTACTTGTAGCTACTATTGGCACAGTACTCTACGACAAAGAAGGTAAGCCTTTCGAAATTAAGAAAGGTAAAATTCGTGGCGAAGAGAGTTACGGTATGATTTGCGCTGAAGACGAACTCGGCTTAGGCGAAAGTCACGATGGCATTATGGTGCTCGACGGTAAATGGGAAGTAGGTACCCCTGCCAGTAAGGTGTTTGAGGTAGAAACCGACGAAGTGTTCGAAATAGGACTGACTCCTAACCGCGCCGATGCAATGAGCCACTACGGCGTAGCACGCGACTTACGTGCAGGCTTGATGCAAAAAGGTATTTCATTAGAGCTGATCACTCCTTCTATTACAAAATTCCACGTCGATAACCGTTCACTTAAAATAGATATAGAGGTGCAGAACAAAAAACTCGTACCTCGCTATACCGGCGTTACCATTAGCAATGTACGCGTAGACGAATCGCCTAAATGGTTACAAAACAAACTCAAAGCCATAGGCATTACTCCTAAGAACAACGTAGTAGATGCTACAAACTACGTACTGCACGGAATGGGACAACCGATTCACGCTTTTGATGCCGACCATATTATTGGTCGCAAGGTGATTGTAAAGAATGCCGACGAAGGTACGAAGTTTAAAACCCTCGACGGAGTAGAACGCACCCTCAACGCTGAAGACATTATGATTTGTGATGCCGAAAAACCTCTCTGTATAGCAGGGGTATTAGGCGGTGAAAACTCTGGTATCACTCATTTTACTCGCAATGTATTTTTGGAAAGTGCTTATTTCGATGCTGTATCGGTGCGCAAAACAGCCAAACGTCACGGCATCAATACCGATGCTTCTTATCGCTTTGAGCGCGGTATTAATATAGAAGATTGTAAATACGCCCTAATGTATGCCGCAGTACTGATTGAAAATATTGCAGGAGGGGTTATATCATCCGATGTGATAGATTTTTATCCTAAAAAACAAGAAGATTTTCAGGTGTTTCTTACTTTTGAGAAAATAGATAAACTTATTGGCCAGAAGATTTCACGCGATACAATTAAGGCTATCTTACACTCTTTAGATATCAAAGTAAATTCGTTTACCGAACGTGGGTTAGGTTTGTCAGTCCCTTCGTACCGCGTAGATGTACAGCGTGAAGCCGATGTAATAGAGGAAATCCTTCGTATCTATGGCTACAACAATGTCATTTTCCCTGAAAAACTAAATGCTACAATGGCGCATTCTAACAAATACGACGACCACAATATACAAAATGTGGTAGCCGACCAGTTGGTAGCGCAAGGCTTCTTTGAGATAATGACCAACAGTCTTGTTTCAGAAAAAGAGATTACTACTTATGCCGGAAATCCAGAGCAAGCAGTAAAGCTCCTCAATCCTTTGAGTAGCGATTTGGGCTATATGCGTAAAAATCTAGTGTTTTCAGGCTTAGAAGTGATTGCTTATAATAACAACCGCAAACGCTCCGACTTGAAGTTGTTCGAGTTTGGCAAGAACTATCACTATATCGATGGTAATTATACAGAAAACAAGCATTTGGTGTTGTATCTCACAGGTAATACCCAACCTGAGTATTGGGGCGCTCCCGCTCAAAAAACCTCTTTCTTTGAGCTCAAAGGAGTGGTAGAATCTCTCTTCGAACGTCTCGGCTTGAAGGAAATCACTATTTTGCCTTTAGAAGCTAACGACACGTTGAGTAGTGAAGGGTTCCGTTGGCAAATAGGGGAGACCCTTTTAGGAACGATAGGAGTAGTAAAAAGTAAAGTGCTTAAAGATTTCGATATCAAACAAGAGGTGCTTGTAGCTGATTTGCATTGGGAAGTGATTTTAGAACAAGTACAAGACCATAAAGTGGTATACAAGGAAATCTCTAAATACCCCGAAGTACGTCGTGACTTAGCTCTTTTGCTCGATGAGAAAGTAACCTTTGCCGACCTTTACGAAAAGGCATACGCTACCGAGAAAAACCTATTAAAACACGTAAATCTTTTTGATGTGTACCAAGGCGACAAACTACCCGAAGGCAAGAAGAGCTATGCCCTCAGTTTTGTACTTCAGGACAATAATAAAACTCTTACCGATAAACAAATCGACAAAACGATGCAACACCTCCAAGACGCTTTTGAAAAGCAATTAGGAGCAGCATTAAGAGAGTAAAATAAATTTAGAACAAAAAATAAGACGGCGTAAAAAGCCGTCTTATTTTGTTATGCTCCTTAATAGTTTAGTTCTCAAATTAAGACTATTGTTATAGAACAAAATTAGAATTATTTTGTGATATTTGTAACAAATCACAACTTTTTCATAACTACTTATGTTACACTAATTTCTAAAACTAAATCTCATTAAAATATTGGTAATCAACAATAATATAGTGTCTATACCTCTTTTTTCTTACCTCCTATCTCTTATCTCTTATCTCTCATTTCTCATCTCTTATCTATCAGAGACTTTTGCAGTTTTAAAAAATAGTTGTACTTTTGCACCCGCTTTGGATAATTAAGTCCAAACCTCTAAGTCTTATGGACTGAAACAAGTAAACAAATAAACAAATATATAGTATTGTAAATTATGCCAACAATTTCACAATTAGTACGAAAAGGAAGGACCAGAATTACCAAGAAGAGTAAATCGGTTGCTTTGGATTCGTGCCCACAACGCCGAGGTGTATGTACACGTGTGTACACCACAACGCCTAAAAAGCCGAACTCTGCTATGCGTAAAGTAGCTCGTGTTCGCTTGACTAATGGCAATGAGGTGAACGCTTACATACCTGGTGAAGGTCACAACCTCCAAGAGCACTCGATAGTATTGGTACGAGGCGGAAGGGTAAAAGATTTACCAGGTGTTAGATACCACATTGTTCGTGGTGCTCTCGATACGGCTGGTGTAGCAGGTAGAACGCAACGCCGTTCTAAATACGGTGCGAAACGCCCTAAACCAGGACAAGCAGCTCCCGCCGACAAAAAGAAAAAGTAATTTAACACACAAAATCTTTTAACTGAAAAGAAATGAGAAAAAGACAGGCTAAAAAACGCCCCCTTTTACCAGACCCTAAGTTTAACGATCAATTGGTTACGCGTTTCGTGAATAACCTTATGTGGGACGGTAAAAAGTCAGTGGCTTTTAAAGTATTCTACGACGCAATTGATATCGTAGAACAAAAGAAGAATAACGACGAAAAGTCGGCATTAGATGTTTGGAAAGACGCTCTTAGCAATGTGATGCCTCACGTTGAGGTGCGTTCACGTCGCGTGGGTGGTGCTACCTTCCAAATTCCTATGCAAATCCGCCCAGACCGCAAAGTGTCTATGGCGATGAAATGGCTCATCGGTTTCGCTCGTAAACGCAATGAGAAATCAATGGCTCAGAAATTGGCTGCCGAAATTATCGCTGCCTCTAAAGAAGAAGGTGCTGCTGTGAAGAAAAAAATGGATACGCACCGTATGGCTGAAGCTAACAAAGCATTCTCACACTTTAGATTTTAATTAACACGATGAGTAGAGATTTAAAATATACAAGAAACATAGGTATTGCCGCGCATATCGATGCCGGTAAAACCACTACTACCGAGCGTATCCTTTTCTATACTGGTAAAACGCACAAAATCGGTGAAGTACACGATGGTGCTTCTACTATGGACTGGATGGAACAAGAAGCTGAGCGAGGAATCACTATCCAATCAGCTGCAACCACTTGTAAATGGAACTTCCCTACCGAAAATGGTAAACCTACCGCCGATGCTAAAGAGTATCACTTCAACATTATCGATACCCCAGGTCACGTGGATTTTACCGTTGAGGTAAACCGTTCTTTACGTGTACTCGACGGCTTAGTATTCCTTTTCTCTGCCGTTGATGGGGTAGAACCTCAATCGGAAACCAACTGGCGTTTGGCCGATAACTACAAAGTACCTCGTATTGGGTTTGTAAACAAAATGGACCGTCAAGGAGCTAACTTCCTCAACGTTTGCAACCAGGTAAAAGATATGCTCAAATCTAACGCTGTGCCTATCGTATTGCCTATCGGTGACGAGGCTGACTTTAAAGGCGTTGTAGATTTGATTAAAAACCGCGCCATCGTATGGCACGAAGAAAACTCAGGTTCTACTTTCGATATAGTAGAAATTCCTGCCGAGATGAAAGAGGATGTAGCCAAATACCGCGCTCAATTGATTGAAGAAGTAGCAGGCTATGACGAAGGATTACTTGAGAAATTTATGGAAGATGAAAGTTCAATTACTGAAGACGAAATCCACAAAGCATTGCGCTCTGCAGTAATGGATATGGCTATCATTCCTATGGTATGTGGCTCATCATTCAAAAACAAAGGAGTACAGTTTATGCTTGATGCTGTTTGCCGCTACTTGCCATCACCGCTTGACAAAGAAGCTATCGAGGGTACTAATCCTGAAACTGGAGAACCTGCCCTACGCAAACCAGCCGTTGATGCTCCTTTTGCAGCCTTGGCATTCAAAATCGCAACCGACCCTTATGTAGGACGTTTAGCATTCTTCCGTGCTTATTCTGGTCACCTCGATGCAGGTTCTTACGTGTTGAACACTCGTTCAAATAACAAAGAGCGTATCTCTCGTATCTACCAGATGCATGCTAATAAACAAAATCCTATCGAATACATCGAAGCTGGTGATATAGGGGCTGCAGTAGGTTTTAAAGATATCAAAACAGGTGATACTCTTTGCGATGAGAAATATCCTATCGTACTCGAAAGTATGGTATTCCCTGATCCAGTAATCGGTATCGCTGTAGAACCTAAAACAAAAGCCGACGTTGATAAATTAGGTATGGCTTTAGCTAAACTCGCTGAAGAAGACCCAACCTTCCAAGTGAAGACAGACCAAGCCTCTGGTCAAACTGTCATCTCTGGTATGGGTGAGTTGCACTTGGATATCATTGTAGACCGTCTCAAACGTGAGTTCAAAGTGGAAGTAAACCAAGGTGAACCTCAAGTAGAGTATAAAGAGGCTATCACTGCTAAAGCTGACCACCGCGAAGTTTACAAAAAACAAACAGGTGGACGTGGTAAATTTGCCGACATCGTATTCCGTATGGAACCAGCTGAAGAAGGCAAAGTGGGTCTTGAGTTCGTAAACGAAATCAAAGGTGGTAACATTCCTAAAGAGTATATCCCATCAGTTGAAAAAGGTTTCAAAGAAGCAATGAAGAATGGGCCTTTGGCAGGCTTCGAAATGGACGCGATGAAGATTGTTCTTATCGATGGTTCATTCCACCCTGTCGATTCAGACTCATTGTCATTCGAGTTGGCAGCCAAATTGGGGTACAAAGAAGCTGCTCGTGCTGCAAAAGCTGTATTGATGGAGCCTATTATGAAATTGGAAGTTATTACTCCAGAGGAAAATATGGGTGATATCGTAGGAGACTTGAACCGCCGTCGTGGTCAAGTAAACAATATGGACGACCGTAACGGTGCTAAAGTAATTAAAGCATTTGTTCCATTATCTGAAATGTTCGGTTATGTAACAGCGCTTCGCACTCTTTCATCAGGTCGTGCTACTTCTACAATGGAGTTCTCTCATTATGCTGAAACTCCTTCAAACATTGCAGACGAAGTAATTAAAAATGCCAGAGGCAACTAATTTATTGAAAAAATGGGTAATCAACAAAAAATAAGAATAAAGTTAAAATCTTACGACCATAACTTGGTAGATAAATCTGCTGAGAAAATCGTAAAAACAGTAAAAGCAACAGGTGCAGTAGTTACAGGTCCTATTCCATTACCTACACACAAGAAAATCTTTACTGTGTTGCGCTCACCTCACGTAAATAAAAAAGCACGTGAACAGTTCCAATTGAGCTCTCATAAGCGTCTTTTAGATATCTATAGCTCTTCATCAAAAACTATTGATGCTTTGATGAAATTGGAATTGCCAAGTGGTGTAGAAGTAGAAATCAAAGTTTGATAACTTTACTAAAATGTCCCGAAACTGTGGGTTAGGGAAAAACGGATAAAAATGATTCAGGGTTAAAAAGTCTCGGGCATTTTTTGACCCTGAAACATTATAATAATTGTCAATAATCAATTGTTAATTGTCAATTAAAAAAGAACTAATAACTAATTTAATATTTAATTTTATGTCTGGGTTAATCGGAAAAAAAGTAGGAATGACCAGCATTTTTGATGAGAACGGTAAAAATATACCTTGTACCATCATCGAAGCAGGTCCTTGCGTAGTTACCCAAGTCAGAACCAAAGAGGTTGATGGCTATGATGCTCTTCAACTTGGTTTCGATGACAAAGCAGAAAAACGTGCTACCAAAGCAGAGCTTGGTCACTTCAAAAAAGCAGGTACTTCTGTGAAGAGAAAAGTTGTTGAATTCCAAGGTTTTGAAGACAATTACAAATTAGGTGATACTATCACCGTCGATTTTTTCACCGAGGGAGAGTTTGTGGATATCACAGGCGTTTCTAAAGGTAAAGGTTTCCAAGGGGTAGTGCGTCGCCACGGTTTTGGCGGAGTAGGTCAAACTACTCACGGTCAGCATAACCGCCTCAGAGCACCAGGTTCAGTAGGTGCTTCGTCTTATCCCTCTCGCGTATTCAAAGGTATGCGTATGGCTGGGCGTATGGGAGCTGAAAAGGTAACAGTACAAAACTTGAAAGTATTGAAAGTGGTTACTGAGAAAAATCTTTTAGTAGTAAAAGGTTGTATTCCAGGTCACAAAAATGCTTACGTAACTATTCACAAATAATGGAAGTAGCAGTATTAAATATACAAGGAAAAGAAACAGGTAGAAAGGTAACCCTTTCTGATGCTGTGTTCGGTATTGAGCCTAATAATCACGTAGTATACTTAGATGTTAAACGCTATTTAGCTAACAAACGTCAAGGTACTCACAAGGCTAAAGAAAGAAACGAAGTGGCTGGAAGTACTCGCAAAATTAAAAAACAAAAAGGTACTGGTACAGCTCGTGCAGGTAGCGTAAAATCTCCTGTATTTGTGGGTGGTGGACGCATATTCGGTCCTCGTCCTAAAGACTATACACAAAAACTTACTAAAAACGTAAAACGCTTGGCTCGCCGTTCTGCCCTCAGCGCTAAACTACAAAACCAAGCCCTCGTTGTAGTTGAAGATTTAAATTTCGACGCTCCAAAAACTAAAGATTTTACCGCAGTTGTAAAATCTTTGGGCTTAGAAAATAAAAAATCACTTTTTGTGTTACCAAATACAAATAATAATGTATATTTGTCCTCTCGTAACGTACCTACTTCAAGTGTAGTAACCGCTTCAGAGTTAAACACTTATCAATTAGTGAATGCTTCAAACGTAGTACTTACTGAGAGCTCAGTAGCAGTTTTAGAGTCAATTTTAACAAAATAAGAAGGAAATGAGCGTATTAATTAAACCTGTAAATACAGAAAAAGCAAACGACAATAGCGAGTTGAGAAACTGCTATACGTTCGTAGTAGCTAAGGACGCTAACAAGATTCAAATCAAAAATGAAGTTGAAGCTACTTATGGCGTTAAAGTGAAATCCGTACGTACTCTTAACTACGGGCCTAAACGATCTACTCGTTATACAAAAACAGGCTTGCAAATCGCTAAAACTAACGCTGTTAAAAAAGCAGTTGTGCAAGTAGAAGATGGAACTATAGATTTTTATAGTAATATATAAGTATTTAACAAATAGACAAAAATGTCAGTTAGAAAATTAAAACCGATTACCCCCGGTCAGCGTTTTAGAGTAGTAAACGAATTCGACACCATTACTACTGATAAGCCGGAAAAGAGCTTGCTCGTTCCGTTGAAAAAGACCGGTGGTAGAAACAATCAAGGAAAAATGACCATGCGTTACATTGGTGGTGGTCATAAGAAAAAGTACCGTATTATCGACTTCAAACGAAACAAATTCGGCGTAGACGCCAAAGTAGTTTCTATCGAGTACGACCCAAACAGAACAGCGTTTATTGCTCTCGTTCAATACACCGACGGTGAAAAGCGTTACATCATCGCTCCCGCTGGTTTGAAGGTTGATCAAGTAATCGTTTCAGGTCAAGAAAACATCGCCCCTGAAATCGGTAACGCAATGCCGCTCTCTCAAATCCCTCTCGGTACTGTAATTTCTTGTATTGAATTGCGCCCTGGACAAGGAGCTAACATTGCTCGTTCTGCAGGAACTTTTGCTCAACTAATGGCAAAAGATGGTAAGTATGCTACTGTAAAGCTACCTTCAGGTGAGACACGTATGATCCTCCTCTCTTGCCTCGCAACCATAGGAGCCGTATCAAACTCTGATCACCAATTGGTACTTTCAGGTAAAGCAGGTCGCTCACGCTGGTTAGGACGTCGTCCTCGTACTCGTGCAGTAGTTATGAACCCTGTCGATCACCCAATGGGTGGTGGTGAAGGTCGTGCTACCGGTGGTCACCCACGCTCACGTAAAGGAATACCAGCGAAAGGTTATAGAACTCGTTCTAAAACCAAAGCAAGTAATAAGTATATTGTAGAACGCAGAAAAAAATAAAAGACTAACAAATGGCACGTTCATTAAAAAAAGGACCTTACGTTCACTATAGCTTGGAAAAGAAAATCCAACAAAATATACAGTCTGGTAAGAAAAACGTTATCAAAACTTGGTCACGCGCTTCTATGATTACACCAGACTTCGTTGGCCAAACTATTGCAGTTCACAACGGTCGTCAGTTTGTCCCTGTATATATCACTGAAAATATGGTGGGACATAAATTAGGAGAATTTTCACCTACTCGTTCCTTCCGTGGACACGCAGGTGCAAAAAATAAAGGTAAAAAATAATTAAGGCTATGGGAGTTAGAAAAAAATTAAGAGCAGACGAAATTAAAGAAGCTAAAAAAAGCTTGGCTTTCGCGAAGTTAAATAACTGCCCTACTTCTCCTCGAAAAATGCGCTTAGTAGCGGATTTAGTACGTGGACAGCAAGTAGACAAAGCCTTGGCTATTTTGAAATTCAACCAAAAAGAAGCAGCCGCTCGTTTAGAAAAATTGTTGCTTTCAGCTATCGCTAACTGGCAAGCTAAAAACGAGGACGCTAACTTGGAAGAAGCAGGAGTATTCATCAAAGAAATCCGTGTGGATGGTGGCGCTATCCTTAAACGCTTACGCCCAGCTCCACAAGGGAGAGCACACAGAATTAGAAAACGCTCTAACCACATAACTTTGGTGCTTGGAGCTAAAAATTTTAACACAGAAAGCTAAGATAAACTATGGGACAAAAGACAAATCCAATCGGAAATCGCCTAGGAATTATCAGAGGATGGGAGTCTAACTGGTATGGAGGCAATGATTACGGAGATAAACTCGCTGAAGACGATAAAATCAGAAAATATGTTCTCGCTCGTTTATCTAAAGCTAGTGTTGCTCACGTGATTATCGAACGTACTTTCAAACTTGTAACCGTTACTATCACCACCGCTCGCCCCGGTATCATCATCGGTAAAGGCGGTCAGGAGGTAGACAAGTTGAAAGAAGAACTTAAGAAAATCACCGGTAAAGACATCCAAATCAACATTTTTGAAATCAAACGCCCTGAGCTCGACGCAGCTCTCGTTGCAGCAAGCATTGCCCGTCAAATCGAAGGTCGTGTTTCTTACAAACGCGCTATCAAAATGGCAATTGCTTCAGCTATGCGTATGAACGCCGAAGGTATCAAGGTAATGATTTCAGGTCGTTTGAATGGAGCCGAAATGGCACGTTCCGAAAGCTTTAAAGAAGGTCGTATCCCTCTTTCAACCTTTAGAGCTGATATCGATTACGCTATTGACGAAGCTCACACTACTTATGGCCGTATGGGCATCAAAGTGTGGATTATGAAAGGCGAAATCTATGGTAAAAGAGAACTCTCCCCACTCGTAGGTATGACTAAAAAAGCCACTGGCGGAAATTTCTCTGGTAAATCAACTGACAAGCCTGCTGGTGCACCCAAAAGAGCGCGTCGCAAAAAGTAATTTTTAAAGAACAAGAAAGATGTTACAGCCAAAAAGAACGAAATATCGTAAACAACAAAAAGGCAGAATGAAAGGTGTAGCTCACCGCGGTGCGCTCCTTTCTAATGGTACTTTCGGAATTAAATCGTTAGATTCAGCATTCATCACTTCTCGCCAAATCGAGTCAGCTCGTGTAGCTGCTACCCGTTATATGAAACGTGAAGGTCAACTTTGGATCAAAATCTTCCCAGATAAACCTATTACCAAAAAGCCTTTGGAAGTACGTATGGGTAAAGGTAAAGGTGCCGTAGAATACTGGGCAGCCGTAGTAAAACCAGGAAGAATAATGTTTGAGGTAGGCGGTGTGCCGCTCGACGTAGCCAAAGAAGCGCTACGCCTCGCAGCTCAAAAGCTACCTGTGAAAACAAAATTCGTTGTAGCAAGAGATTATCAAAATTAATTAAAGAACAATGAAACAGTCTGAAATTAACAAATTGACAATAACTGAGCTACAAGAAAAGCTTGGTGAGTTTAAGAAATCGTATGCAGATTTGAAAATGGCACACGCAATTTCGTCATTGGAAAAACCAATTCAATTACGTAATGTAAGAAGAACTATCGCGAGATTGGCTTGTGAGCTAACTAAACGAGAATTACAATAATTCGAACCTGCCTTATGGAAAAAAGAAATTTAAGAAAAGAAAGAATAGGGGTTGTTACAAGCAACAAAATGGATAAATCTATCGTAGTTTCAGAAGTGAAACGTGTAAAACACCCTATGTATGGTAAGTTCGTGTTGCGCACTAAAAAATATGTTGCGCACGACGAAAAAAACGATTGCAACATTGGTGATACTGTGCGTATAATGGAAACACGTCCATTGAGCAAAACCAAATGTTGGAGATTAGTAGAAATCATTGAAAGAGCTAAGTAATTATGGTACAACAAGAATCAAGACTAAAAGTAGCCGATAATACTGGCGCTAAAGAAGTGCTAACAATCCGTGTACTCGGTGGTACTAAGCGCCGATACGCCTCTGTTGGCGATAAGATTGTAGTTACCGTCAAAGAAGCTACCCCTAACGGGAACGTTAAAAAAGGACAAGTTTCTACCGCGGTGGTTGTAAGAACTAAAAAAGAAGTACGCCGTGCCGATGGTTCTTATATCCGATTTGATGAAAACGCTTGCGTTCTCTTGAACGCAGCTGGTGAAATGAGAGGTACCCGTGTGTTCGGGCCTGTAGCGAGAGAACTTCGTGATAAACAATTTATGAAGATCGTTTCATTAGCACCAGAAGTGCTTTAATTTTTAACTAAAGTAAATGATGAAACTAAAAATTAAAACTGGAGATACCGTAAAAGTAATTGCTGGAGACGAAAAAGGTAAAGAAGGCAAAGTATTACGTGTAGATCGCGAGAAGAACAGAGCGATTATTGAGGGAGTTAACCTGGTGAAAAAGCACACCAAACCTAACGCTCAAAAACCTCAAGGTGGAATCGTAGAAAAAGAAGCATCTATTCACATTTCTAACCTCGCCCTCATCGACCCTAAAACGAAAAAAACTACTCGTGTAGGATTCGAAGTACGTGACGGTAAAAAAGTGCGAATTTCTAAAAAATCTAATGTAGTAATATAATATGGCTTACGTACCTAGATTAAAACAAGAATACAAAGAGCGCGTCATTGCGGCTCTAAAAGAAGAATTTGGCTATAAAAACGTAATGCAGGTTCCTAAACTTGAAAAAATAGTTGTGAGCCGCGGTGTTGGTTCAGCCGTAGCCGATAAAAAACAAATCGACTATGCTGTAGACGAACTTACCAAAATTACTGGTCAGAAAGCTGTTGCCACTTATTCTAAAAAGGACGTAGCTTCTTTCAAACTCCGTAAAGGTATGGCTATCGGTGCCAAAGTTACCCTTCGCGGCGAAAGAATGTATGAGTTCTTAGACCGTCTTATCACTACAGCTCTTCCTCGTGTAAGAGACTTTCAAGGCGTGAAAGCAAATGGCTTCGATGGTAGAGGTAACTACAACTTAGGCGTTACCGAACAAATCATATTCCCTGAGATCGACATCGATAAAATCAATAAGATTGCAGGTATGGATATTACCTTCGTTACTTCAGCTTACACTGATAAAGAAGCTAAATCATTATTAAGCGAATTAGGATTACCTTTTAAAAAGAACTAAGTATATGGCTAAAGAATCAATGAAAGCCCGCGAGGTGAAACGTCAAAAGTTAGTAGCTAAATATGCTGCTAAACGCAAAGCTCTAAAAGAAGCTGGTGATTATGAAGCACTTCAGCTAATCCCTAAAAATGCTTCTCCTGTCCGTCTGCATAACCGTTGCAAACTTACAGGACGCCCTAAAGGGTATATGCGCACTTTTGGAATTTCACGTGTGTTATTCCGCGAAATGGCAAACAAAGGATTAATTCCTGGTGTAAAAAAAGCAAGTTGGTAATAATTTAAAAGGACAAATTTATGTATACAGATCCTATCGCAGATTATTTAACAAGAATTAGAAATGCTAATAGCGCAGGTCATAGAGTTGTAGAAATTCCTGCATCTAAACTCAAAAAGGAAATTACTAAAATCCTTTTCGACCAAGGATTCATTCTTAGCTATAAATTTGATGACTCTACCGTTCAAGGTACTATCAAAATAGCTTTGAAATACGACAAAGTGACTAAAGAACCCGTTATTAGGCATATTGAAAGAGCCAGCCGCCCAGGTCTGAGAAAGTACGCTGGCGCTGATAACCTACCTCGCGTATTAAACGGATTGGGTATTGCTATCATCTCTACATCACAAGGCGTGATGACAGGTAAAAAAGCTAGAGAACTCAATATCGGTGGAGAGGTAATTTGTTACGTTTACTAATCAATAAAAAGACAATAAAGAATGTCAAGAATAGGTAAAGCACCCATCAATATTCCCGCAGGCGTTACCGTTACTATCAAAGATAACGTTGTAACCGTAAAGGGGAAGTTAGGCGAATTAACCCAAGAGGTTAAAGACATTGCTGTAAAGCAAGAAGATGGACATTTAGTGTTTGAAACTACAGATGCTACCAAAGACCAAAACGCTAAACACGGTTTATACCGTGCCTTAGTCCATAATATGGTTGTAGGTGTTTCTGAAGGATTCACTAAAGAATTAGAGTTAGTAGGGGTTGGATACCGTGCAGCTAACCAAGGACAAAAGTTAGATTTAGCCCTCGGTTTCTCTCATAACATCATTCTCGAATTGCCAAAAGAAATTAAACTCGAGACAATCAACGAGAAAGGTAAAAACCCTATCATTAAATTAACTTCTCACGACAAACAACTACTCGGTCAAGTAGCGGCTAAAATCCGTAGCTTCCGCAAACCTGAACCTTACAAAGGTAAAGGTGTGAAATTCGTAGGCGAAGAGTTGAGAAGAAAAGCAGGTAAATCAGCTTAATAGTTAGAACAATGGCATTATCAAGAATAGAAAGAAGACAACGTATTAAAAGCAGAATCAGAAAAGTAGTAAAAGGTACTGCTGAGCAACCTCGTTTGGCTGTTTTCAGAAGTAATAACGAAATCTATGTCCAAATCATAGACGATACTAAAGGAACTACTCTGTTGGCTGCATCTTCACGTGATAAAGAAATTAGTGCCGCCAAAGGTACTAAAACTGAAAAAGCAGCATTGGTCGGTAAAGCTATTGCTGAAAAAGCTTTAAAACAAGGTATCGAAAAAGTATCCTTCGATCGCGGGGGATATCTTTACCACGGACGTGTAAAATCATTAGCCGACGGTGCTAGAGAAGGCGGACTTAAATTCTAATAACTATGTATCAGAAATATAAAAATGTAGAATATGTAAAACCAAGTGGTTTGGAATTGAAAGACCGTTTGGTAGGAGTACAACGTGTTACTAAAGTAACTAAAGGTGGTCGCGCTTTCGGTTTCTCTGCTATCGTTGTAGTAGGCGACGAAAACGGCGTGGTTGGTCACGGTTTAGGAAAATCTAAAGAGGTTTCTGAAGCTATTGCTAAAGCAGTAGAAGACGCTAAGAAAAACTTAGTGCGTATCCCTCTTAACGGTACTACCTTGCCCCACGAACAAAAAGGAAAATACGGCGGAGCTCGTGTATTCTTACAACCAGCTACTGAGGGTACCGGAGTAATCGCAGGAGGTACAGTACGTGCTGTATTGGAATCAGTAGGTATTCATAACGTACTTTCTAAATCACAAGGTTCTTCTAACCCTCACAACGTGGTAAAAGCTACTTTCGATGCTTTATTGCAGTTGCGTAGCGCTAAAACTGTTGCTGCTCAACGTGGCATCTCTTTAGAAAAATTGTTTAAAGGTTAATTTTTTATAGCAATGGCAAAACTTAGAGTAACACAAATTAAAAGTAGCATCAAACGTCCAAAAGACCAAAAACTTACTCTCGAGGCTTTAGGACTTACCAAAATCGGTAGAACCGTGGAACACGAAGCTACACCAAGTATCCTTGGTATGATCAATAAGGTAAAACACTTAATTTCTGTAGAAGAAGTTAAATAATATTTTTATACAAAGTTATGAACTTAAGTAATTTACAACCCGCACAGGGTTCAATTCACAGAGAAGGGAAGCGCGTAGGTCGCGGTCAAGGTTCCGGTAAAGGTGGAACCGCTACCCGTGGTCACAAAGGAGCTAAATCTCGTTCAGGCTTTTCTAATAAGATTGGCTTCGAAGGTGGACAAATGCCCCTCCAAAGACGCGTACCAAAATTCGGTTTTAAAAACTTTAACCGTAAGGAATACGTAGGTATCAACTTGGGTAGACTACAAGAACTCGTTGATAATGGTAAAATTACTGATAAAGTAGACCTTGAAATCTTAGTTCAACTAAACCTCATTAAAAAAACTGACTTGGTGAAAATATTAGGTGGTGGAGAACTAAAATCTAAGCTAAAAATATCTGTTCATAAGTTTACAGCAAGTGCTAAAGTTGCTATCGAAGCAGCTGGTGGTGAAGCTGTAACCTTGTAATATTTAATTTATGAAGAAGTTTATCGAGAACCTGACCAACATTTGGAAAATTGAAGAGTTAAAAAATAGAATTATTTTAACTCTCGGAATTTTGTTAGTTTATCGCTTTGGAGCTCACATCGTCCTCCCTGGTATCGACTCCGCTCAACTCCACGAGTTAGCAACGAAAACCTCAGGTGGCGGATTGCTCGACATCCTCAACGCTTTTACAGGGGGCGCTTTCTCTAATGCCTCAGTATTCGCGCTCGGGATTATGCCCTACATCTCGGCTTCTATCGTAGTTCAGTTGATGGGAATCGCTATTCCTTATCTCCAAAAACTACAAAAAGAAGGTGAAAGCGGACGAAGAAAGATAAACCAAATCACTCGATGGCTTACTATTGCGATATGTATTGTACAAGCACCTGTATACTTATACGGTATCAATAGATTAGGAGTCCCTGATTCTGCCTTCCTTTTAGGTAAGGGACTCAATTTTATTGTTCCAGCAGTGCTTATCTTAGTAACAGGAACTATTTTTGCAATGTGGTTAGGTGAGAAAATCACCGATAAAGGAATAGGTAACGGTATCTCCCTCCTCATTATGGTAGGTATCATCGCCCGTCTGCCTCGCGCATTCTTGTCTGAAACAGCCTCTCGCCTTACTGGTAATGGAGGACCTCTATTGATTCTTATCGAAATAATTCTTTGGTTCGTAATCATTTTGCTTTGTATTTATCTAATCAAAGCAGTACGTCAAATCCCAGTACAGTATGCACGCAGAACAGCTGATGGTGGAACTACTAACGAGAGAAACATCTTCGGAGCTCGCCAATACATTCCTTTAAAAATTAATGCTGCAGGGGTAATGCCTATCATCTTCGCTCAAGCCTTGATGTTTATCCCAGCCACCGTAGCCGGACTATCACAGTCAGAATTTGCAAAAAGTGTTCAAGCAGCCTTCTCAAACGTCTTCGGATTTTGGTACAACTTGCTATTTGCAGCTATGATTATACTCTTTACGTATTTCTATACTGCAATCACAGTGCCTACAAACAAAATGGCTGATGACCTAAAACGCAGTGGAGGTTTCATACCAGGTATACGTCCAGGTAAAGAAACAGGCGACTATTTAGATAAAATTATGTCGCTTATCACTCTCCCAGGTTCTATATTTATAGCCTTGGTAGCAATATTCCCTTCTCTGCTTAAAATCATCGGAATGCAAGACCAATGGGCATTGTTCTACGGTGGTACCTCACTACTCATCTTAGTAGGGGTTGCAATTGATACTATGCAACAAGTAAATTCATATCTGCTCAATCGCCATTATGATGGTTTGATGAAAACAGGTAAAAACAGAAAAGTATCTTAATTAATATATGGCTAAACAGGCAGCAATTGAGCAAGACGGAACCATTGTAGAAGCTTTGTCTAACGCAATGTTCAGAGTTGAATTGGATAACGGTCACGTAGTGATTGCCCATATCTCAGGAAAAATGCGTATGCACTACATCAAGCTTCTTCCTGGTGATAAAGTAAAACTCGAAATGAGTCCTTACGACCTAAGTAAAGCTCGTATCACTTACCGTTATTAGTTAATTAAGAGAATTCTTCCAATATTTTGGTTGTCAATTTCTCACAGATATTTTCCTATTTTAGTAATATCTGTGAGAAATTATAATCATAAAAAAGAATTTTTTATTTGTAGTATTTTTAGTATAAAGCATTTGTATTCAGTATCTTGAATGTGGCTTTTTATGCTTAGAAATGAGTGAGCGGAATGTATAATTGCATTTTTGTGAGCTAAAAATGTGGCTATTACAAAAAAAAATTGTAGTTTTGCGCACTCTATTGATATAAACAAAACGAAATGAAAGTTAGAGCATCAATTAAAAAAAGAAGTTCAGAGTGCATCATTGTGCGCAGAAAAGGACGATTGTACGTAATTAACAAGAAAAATCCTAAATTTAAACAACGACAAGGATAATTATGGCACGAATTGCAGGTATTGACTTACCAAAAAACAAAAGAGGGGTTATTGGTTTAACCTACATTTTTGGTATTGGAAAAAGTAGAGCTAAAGAAATCTTAAGTAGAGCTCAAGTAAACGAAGACACAAAAGTAAGCGAATGGAATGATGACGAAATCACTCGTATTCGCGAAGTGGTTGCGTCTTATAAAATTGAAGGAGAATTGCGCTCCGAAATCCAATTGAACATCAAACGTTTGATGGACATCGGTTGTTATCGTGGAATCCGCCATCGTAACGGATTGCCTTTGCGCGGACAAAAAACTAAAAACAATTCTCGTACAAGAAAAGGTAAAAGAAAAACTGTTGCAAACAAGAAGAAAGCAACTAAATAATAAGTAGTAGAGTATGGCAAAACAAAATGCAAAGAATGCAAAAGTCTCTAAGAAGAGAAAAGTAGTGGTTGAGTCAGTAGGCGAAGCACACGTTTCAGCTACTTTTAACAATGTTATTATTTCTCTTACCAACAAAAAAGGAGACGTAATTGCGTGGTCATCAGCAGGAAAAATGGGCTTCAGAGGGTCTAAAAAGAACACTCCTTACGCTGCCCAAGTAGCCGCAGAAGATGCAGCTAAAGTAGCTTTTGACTCAGGTCTTAAAAAAGTAAAAGTATACGTGAAAGGACCGGGGAATGGTAGAGAATCTGCTATCCGTACTATTCATAATGCAGGTATAGAAGTAACCGAAATTATCGACGTTACTCCATTACCTCACAACGGATGTCGCCCTCCTAAAAAACGTAGAGTCTAATTTCAATACTAACAAGTAAGAAAGGTGAGTTGTTATCGAAGGAATGCCTTAATTCATAACTACCTTTCATTTAAACAATTTAAAATGGCAAGATATACAGGACCAAAAACAAAAATAGCTCGTAAATTTGGTGAAGCTATCTTCGGAGATGATAAATCTTTTGAAAGAAAAAACTATCCTCCCGGACAACACGGTTTGGCACGCCGTAGAGCAAAACGCTCTGAATATGCTATCCAGCTACAAGAAAAACAAAAAGCTAAATATACTTATGGTATTTTAGAAAAACAATTCCATAATCTATATGAAAAAGCAAAAAGAAGTAAAAGTATTACCGGTGAGGTGCTTCTTCAACTTTGCGAATCTCGTTTAGACAATGTAGTATACCGTATGGGCATTGCTCCTACTCGTAGTGCAGCCCGTCAATTGGTATCTCACCGTCACATCACTGTAAACGGAAATATTGTAAACATTCCGTCTTACTCTCTTAAACCAGGTGATGTAGTAGGCGTTCGCGAAAAATCAAAATCTTTAAGTGTGATCGAAAATTCATTGGCTGCTCACAGCACCGTATACGAATGGATCACTTGGAACCCTGAAAAATTAGAAGGTACTTTCGTAGCAGTACCTCAACGTATTCAGATTCCTGAAAATATTAAAGAACAGTTAATCGTAGAGTTGTACTCTAAATAATAATAAAGACAGCAGTCAAATTATGGCATTATTCAACTTCCAAAAACCAGATAAAGTTATAATGATTGAATCATCTGATTTCGAAGGACGATTTGAGTTTCGCCCTTTGGAACCAGGGTATGGTTTAACAATAGGTAACGCATTACGAAGAGTTATGCTTTCTTCGTTAGAAGGTTTTGCAATCACTTCTGTGAAATTTGATAAAGTAGGACACGAATTTTCTACTATATCAGGAGTAAGAGAAGATGTTACTGAAATTATTCTCAATTTGAAACAAATACGTTTTAAACGCCAGATTGAGGATATAGAAAACGAAACAGCAACTATTACTGTTTCTGGTAAAAGACAATTGACTGCCGGTGATTTTCAAAAAGCTCTTTCAGGTTTTCAAGTATTAAATACTGATTTGGTGATTTGCAATATGGATTCTTCAGCTTCTTTTACAATAGAGATTACTATTGAAAAAGGACGCGGTTATGTTTCGGCTGAGGAAAATGCAAAACCAAATGCACCGATAGGTGTAATTGCTACTGATGCAATTTTTACGCCTATTAAAAATGTGAAATATTCTATTGAAAATTATCGTGTTGAACAAAAAACAGACTACGAGAAGTTAGTCTTTGAAATTAAAACCGATGGGTCTATACACCCTAAACAAGCACTTACAGAAGCTGCAAAAACACTCATTCATCACTTTATGCTCTTCTCTGACGAGAGAATTACTTTAGAAGCTGATGAAATAGCACAAACTGATACTTATGATGAAGAATCATTGCATATGCGCCAGTTGCTAAAAACTAAGTTGGTGGATATGGACTTATCCGTTCGTGCACTCAATTGTTTGAAAGCTGCCGAAGTAGAAACATTAGGTGATTTGGTATCTTTCAATAAAGCCGATTTGATGAAGTTTAGAAACTTTGGAAAGAAATCATTAATTGAACTTGATGAGTTGGTAGTCAATAAAGGTTTAGTGTTTGGTATGGACACCTCGAAGTATAAATTGGATAAAGATTAACTCGCTCTTGCGATATTTTAATTAAGGAAAAATGAGACACGGAAATAAAATTAATCATTTAGGAAGAAAAACTGCTCACAGAAATTCAATGCTTGCCAATATGGCGAACTCACTGATTGAGCATAAACGTATTAACACTACTTTGGCAAAAGCAAAGGCTTTAAAATTATTTGTAGAGCCTTTGGTAACCAAATCTAAAGAAGATACCACTCACAACCGTCGTATCGCTTTTAGTAAATTGCGCAATAAATATGCTGTTACCGAGCTTTTCAAAGAAGTGGCTGTAAAGGTAGGCGACCGCCCAGGGGGATACACTCGTATCATTAAATTAGGAAACCGTTTGGGCGATAACGCTGAAATGGCTATGATTGAGTTTGTAGATTACAACACTACTTACAACGTAGCTAAAACCGCTAAGAAGAAAACTACCCGTCGTGGTAAAAAGAAAGCAACTGCTGAAGAAACTCCAGCTACAGCCGAAGTTAAACCAGAGGCTACTGCTGAAGCTACTGAATAATATTGCAGTTTATTAAGTTCGTAAATTATAAAAAAGGGCTTGCCGTCGGCAAGCCCTTTTTTATTGTGTAAGAATCTTTTTAAAGGCGTTTTTTAGTCTTTTATATAAAGTGTAGCTTACGCTACAGAAATCGTACAAATCTTTAAAAAATCAAACAAATGGGCAACAAGTTGCCTGAAAAAGTCAATAATACTAGAAATACTGATAATTAACTTTGCCAAAGAAGCGAGCGGCATAGGCAGGGGAAAAAATTAGAAAATGAGAAAATTTGGAAATTAGAGAATGAGAAAATGGGGGAATGGGGAGGTAACTTTTTGGAACATCAACTTTGCCAAAATTTCAAACTTTGGCAAAGTGCGTAGCGCAAAAGCGATGTGTTAGGATTGTTAGGAGGGTTCGGAAGGAAACGAAGAAGTTCGGAAGAAGTAGTTCAGATAAAAAGTAAAAAATGAGCTATAAGGAGGGTGGGGTTAGCTTATAGAGAGC
>NZ_KB291534.1:0-9045 GCF_000318315.2 Capnocytophaga sp. oral taxon 324 str. F0483
AAATGTTAAAAACGAGGTTTCGAGGCGAAAGAAAAGGAATAGGCAATAGGCCTTAGGCCATAGGCACTAGGGAGGTAACATTCCCCTTTACACATACCCAGCTGTCGCGGGCTACCTTCAAAGGGAGAATGAGGAGAGGCTTATTGGGAGGCTTCTGTCAAATTGTCACCTTTTTAGTCTTTGGCAAATTATTTGCTACCTACTAACGAAATAAACTAAAAATGAATCATTATGATTACCGAAGATATTAAAAACGATGACTTAGAACTTGAACAAGAGGCAACTGATAACACTCCTTCGGAAGAAGTTGAAGAACCTACTTCTGTTGAAGAGCCCGAAGAGCCCATTAAAGAAACTTCAGAAGACCTTCTTGCGAAAGAGAAGGACAAGTTTTTGCGTTTGTTTGCTGAGTTCGAAAACTATAAGAAGCGCACTGCGAAGGAACGTGCAGAGCTCTTTAAAACTGCTGGACAAGACATTTTGTCAGCCTTGTTACCTATAATAGACGATTTTGACCGTGCTTTGGTAGAATTGGCTAAATCGGCTGATGAACATACTCTTAAAGGGGTGGAACTCATCTATAATAAACTAATAAACACTCTCAAATCAAAAGGATTAGAGAAAATAGAAGTTGCCCCTAACGACACTTTTGACAGTGAACATCACGATGCAGTTACCCAAATTCCTGCTCCTACTCCTGAAGACAAAGGCAAAATTGTAGATGTTGTGCAAACAGGCTACAAATTAGGCGATAAAGTAATACGTTTCCCTAAAGTAGTGGTAGCACAATAAGGAGGAAGGAATGAAGAAAGATTACTACGAAATATTAGAAGTACAGAGAACGGCTACCGCTGCTGAAATAAAAAAAGCGTATCGGAAGCAAGCCTTGAAATATCACCCAGACAAGAACCCTGGTGATAAACAAGCTGAAGAGAACTTTAAATTGGCTGCCGAAGCCTATGAAGTGCTCAGCGATGATAACAAACGCGCCCAATACGACCGCTTTGGTCACGCTGCCTTTGAAGGAGGTATGGGAGGCGGAGGCTTCTCGATGGACGATATATTCAGTCAGTTTGGAGATATTTTTGGTGGGCATTTCTCGGGCTTTAGTGGTTTTAGTGGTTTCGGAGGAGGAAGCGGTCAGCAACAAGTGTACGTAAAAGGAGAAAACTTGCGTATACGGGTGAAAGTTACGCTTGAAGATATCGTAAAAGGCACTGAGAAGAAAGTAAAAGTACGCCGTAAGGTAAAAGCTGAAGATACTACCTATAAAACTTGTCCTACTTGTCACGGACGCGGACAGGTAGTACGTCAAATGAATACGATGCTAGGCGTAATGCAAACGGCTACTACTTGTACTGCTTGTGGAGGCTCGGGCGAAGTGATTGACAAACGTGGTGCTGACAGCGATTCGCAAGGATTAAAAACCATAGAAGAGACTATCCCTATCACAATTCCTGCAGGAGTGATAGATGGTATTCAGTTAAAGATAAACAACAAGGGTAATGAAGCGCCTACGAAGAATGGTGTAGCGGGTGATTTGCTTATGCTCATCGAAGAACAAGAACACGAAACCTTAAAACGCGAAGGCGACAACTTGCATTACGACCTTTATATTAGTTTTCCTGAAGCAGTTTTAGGAGCTTCTAAAGAGATTGAAACGGTTACAGGAAAGGTGCGCATTAAACTAGACGAGGGAATACAGTCAGGGAAAATATTGCGCTTGCGTGGTAAAGGTGTACCTAACTTGCAAGGACGGGGTGCCGGTGACCTTATCATTCACGTGAATGTATGGACGCCTAAAAAGCTCACCGACAAGCAAAAAGCCTTCTTTAAGGAAATGCAAGAAGACGAGAACTTTGCTCCTAAACCCGACAAGAACGAGAAATCGTTTTTTGAGAAAGTAAAAGAAATGTTTTCATAGGTTATTATTTTACTTAATAAACAAAGAGAGACTACCAAAAAGGTGGTCTCTTTTTTGTTAGGTAAAAGGTGAAAACCGCATAGACAGATTAATTAGCAAATTAGAAGATGAGAGAATTAGAAAATGGGGTGCGAGCTTGAGTTAGAGAAATGAGGCTGCGTCTTGTAAAATAGGGAGGCGTTTAGTCGCGTACTTTCGGAGAAAATCGGAAAAGTTGGGAAAAGGAGGTAAAAGAGAAAAGGCAAAGACAGTAATAGATAGTATGATATGAAAGAAATGTTGCTTTTGTTTATATTGAGGAAAAGTTGTACTTTTGTATTTTAGTAATAGAGTCAAACCGGGCAGGGTGAACGATTCAGAAGGGTTTGTCTTTGGCGAACTAATTATATGTGAGCGAATTGCCTTTCGCCCTTACGATGACTAAAAACTAACGAACTATGTTAAAAGATATATTGAACTTTAGGAGAGCGGTGCGTTATTATGCGCCTACACCCATAAGTGAGGAGAAGGTGCGCGAATGTCTTAAACTCGCCACACTGGCACCTACCAGCTCTAATATGCAGTTGTACGAGCTATACCACATCACCGATAAGGCTTTGTTAGAGAAATTAGCATACGCCTGCCTCGACCAGCGTACGGCTACCACGGCACAACAAATGGTGGTATTCGTTACTCGTCAAGACAAACACCGCACCCACGCTCGTGCTATCTTGGAGTTTGAGCGTGGCAATGTACAGCGCAACAGTCCGCCCGAAAGGCAAGCCAAGCGTATTAAGGATAAAGAGGCGTATTACAGTAAGCTGATGCCTTTTGTGTATAGTAGATTTTTTGGGTTGCTAGGGCTCTTCCGCAAAGCATTTGGGGTGGTTACCAGTTGGTTTCGACCTATGATGCAACAGCTCTCGGAAGGCGATATTCGCGTAAGTGTACACAAAAGCTGTGGACTCGTAGCACAGACCTTTATGCTAGCAATGGCAGAGGCGGGTTACGATACGTGTCCGTTAGAGGGTTACGATAGCAGACGCATTAAGAAGTTGTTACACTTACCTTGCGGGGCAGAAGTGAATATGGTGATTACTTGTGGACTTCGTGAACAGCGCGGTATCTGGGGTGAAAGGTTTAGATTGCCGTTTGAGGAAGTGTACAGACATAATGATTAATGGTTAATGAATAATGATTAGATACTAATAACTGTTTAATAATTCAAATATATGAAACTTAGGAACATAATTTTTACTTTTTTAGTTGCTATTAACTTGGTAAATGCCAAAACAGAGCCTGTAACTATTCAGGGAGCTGTAGGAACACTTCGCGGAGTGGTAACCACTCCTGATACTGTGAAAAAGTCTCAGAAAATCCCTACCGTGATTATCTTTCACGCACTGACTAGCAATAAAGACAAAAAGCTATATGCTACTTTGGCAGATAGCTTAGCGACACACGGTATTGCCTCAGTACGCTTTGACTTTAACGCACACGGGGAAAGTGAAGGAGATTTTAAGAAAATGTCGTTAGATAATGAGTTAGAAGATGCACGGCGCATAATGGCATTTACTAAAAGACTCCCTTTCGTAGGTAAGATAGGTTTGATAGGACACTCGCAAGGAGGGGCTATAGCGATGCTTTTGAGTGCAGAATTAGGGAAGAAAAACGTTAAAGCATTAGGCTTGTTAGCACCTGCTTCTACAATTCACGACATACTATCACAAGGGGTACTATTCGATGCCACTTTCGACCCATTGAATGTACCTGAAGAGCTTTCCTTTTTTGGAGGGAAAGTAACTGTAGGGAAGGACTATATCCTCTCAGCACAACGGTGCAAACTCATTCAGAAAGCGAGAGCATATAAAGGCAATGTATTGGTAATTCACGGTACGGGCGATAGAATGCTCTCTTATACTTACAGTGAAAATCTGCCTTATTTCTATAAACATTGTAAAGTAAGTCTCATTGAAAAGGGAGATCATTTGTTTACGTCGAAAGAAGCGCAAGCAGCAGAGATGATGACACAATTTATGTTGAAAAACTTAAAATGATTTGTAAATGTGGTAACAACTGATTGGCTAATTAAAAAAATATTCGTATCTTTGCACTTTAACTAACAACCTTAATAAAAATGTATCCAATAAAATTTAAACCTATCCTCAAAGAACGCCTTTGGGGAGGTACTAAACTAAAAACATTATTCAACAAACCTATTGAAAGCGATATTACAGGCGAAAGCTGGGAAGTATCAGGCGTACCTGGTGATATCTCAGTAGTAGCCAATGGTCAGTACGAAGGTAAAAGTCTGCAAGAACTCATCGATTTATACCCTAATGAACTATTAGGCAAACACGTGCACGAGCGTTTTGGTCACGATTTCCCTATCCTTATTAAGTTTATAGATGCACGCGAAGACCTCTCTATACAAGTGCACCCCAATGATAAATTGGCAAAAGAACGCCACAACTCTTTTGGTAAAACCGAAATGTGGTATGTGCTTCACGCCGATGCAGGAGCTGAACTGATTGTAGGCTTCAAGAAAACAGTAACCAAAGAGGAGTATCAACAGCACCTCAATAGTGGTACTCTCACCGATATTCTCAATTACGAAAAAGTGAAAGATGGCGATACATTCTTTATCAACACGGGCAAAGTGCACGCCATAGGCAAGGGAATTATCATTGCCGAAATACAACAAACCAGCGACATCACCTACCGCGTGTACGATTTCAACCGTCGCGATAAAAATGGTAACCTGCGCGAACTTCACACTGAACTCGCTCTTGATGCAATCGACTACGAGAAGAAAGACGACTTTAAAGTGGCTTATACCAAAGACACTAACACGGTAAACAAAGTGGTGAATTGTCCTTATTTTATTACCAATTTGCTACCGCTTACCGCCGATTATGAAAAACAACTTTCACAAGACGATTCTTTCCATATCTATATGTGCGTAAAAGGCAAAGGAACCATCGGTGACGGCACTACCGAATTACCTATCAAGCAAGGTGAAACAGTGCTTTTTCCTGCTTCTTGCCACAAATTAGAGGTAAAAACCAAAGGAATGGATTTATTGGAAGTATATATTTAGACAACTAAAAACTAAAAATATGTTATATCGTTCAAGAATTAAGGGATTAGGATTTTACGTCCCTGAAAACGTAGTTACTAACGACGACCTATCCAAACTAATGGATACCAGCGATGAATGGATTCAAGAGCGCACCGGTATTCAGCAGCGTCGTCACGCACTAAGAGGTAGTGACACTACTACCTCAATGGGTGTAAAAGCGAGTTTAAAAGCTATTGAAGCTGCTAAAATCGATAAAGAAGAAATAGACTTTATTGTATTTGCAACCCTCAGTCCCGACTTCTATTTCCCTGGTTGCGGAGTATTGGTACAAAAAGAATTGGGTTTGCCTACTGTGGGAGCTCTCGATATCCGCAACCAATGTTCGGGCTTTATCTATGCCCTTTCAGTAGCCGACCAGTATATCAAAACGGGGATGTACAAAAATATCCTTGTGATAGGTGCTGAAACCCAATCACCTGCGCTGGATATGACCACTCGCGGTCGCAATATGGCAGTACTTTTTGGCGATGGTGCTGGGGCTGCTATCGTTTCTCGCTCCGATGACCCCGAACGCGGTATTCTCTCTACTCACTTGCATAGCCAAGGTGAATATGCCGAACAATTAGCAATGATTACCCCAGGAGTAGGCACCAAATGGGTAACCGAATTATTGGCAGAAAACGACCCTGATGATGTGAGTTATTACCCTAATATGAACGGTCAGTTTGTATTTAAAAATGCTGTGGTTCGCTTTGCGGAAGTGATAGAAGAGGGATTGAAAAGCAATGGTCTTTCTCACAAAGATATTAATATGTTGATTCCTCACCAAGCTAATTTGCGTATCTCACAGTTTGTACAGCACCAATTCAAACTCACCGATGAACAAATATTCAACAATATAATGAAGTACGGTAACACTACCGCAGCTTCTATACCTATCGCCCTTACCGAAGCAGTTCAACAAGGCAAAATCAAGGACGGAGACCTGGTAGTACTTGCTGCCTTTGGTAGTGGCTTTACTTGGGCAAGTGCTATCATCCGTTGGTAGTCCATAGCGTGGCAGACAGTCACAGTGTGACATAGAATAAAAAGGCTGTTGAACAGATAAGTTTGTTCGACAGCTTTTTTTATATGTACAAATTACTGGTTTACCCCACAGTAACGATTTATCATTGAGTACTAAGCATTATAATAAGTTCTTTGCGGAGGTCAGCTTCTGTGAGGTTATTAGTAGCACCTAATCCTTTGCTTTTTAGGTCTATTTCACGTAAGGTAGCTATGATAGCGCTTACGCGCTTCATTGGGTAATGTTGAGCGCCTGAACGAAGGTCTTTGATACCAAAGATAGGCACTTTTAGGGTCGCCATTACATTCTTATCACTTTGGTCGGTAAGACCGAGAAAGCCTAAGAGCTGTTGGAAATAACCGTAAAGCACCGTGAGTGTCATCACCAAAGGGTTGTCCTTAGGATTATCGGCGAAGTGTTTCAAAATGCGCGTTATCTTGTACATATCGTGAACTGCAATAGCGCTCTTGAGTTCATAATTATTAAACTCCTTGCTAATCCCTATATTCTTCTCTATAATATCAGGCGTTACTTCTGTATTTTCGGGGACGATGAGCGCCAATTTGTTTACCTCGTTTTGTATCCTACTCAGGTCGGTACCCAAGAAATCTACTAACATCTGTATCGTTTTAGGCTGAATGCTGAGATGTTTCTTCTTCAACACATCAGGTAACCACGTAGCTATCTGATTCTCGTAGAGTTTTTTGCTTTCCAAAAGCACGCAATCCTTATTCTTTTGCAAGGTTTTCAGCAATTTCTTACGAGCGTCTAACTTCTCGTATTTGTAACAGAACACCAATACGGTCGTAGGCGTAGGGTTCTCTACATAAGGCACGAGTTGGTCGATAGTGCTTTTAAGGTTTTGCGCCTCTTTTACGATAATCACTTGATGGTCGCTCATCATCGGGAACCGACGTGCATAGTCAATAATAGTCGGCACACTCACATCTTGACCATAGAGCACTATCTGGTCAAATCCCTTTTGGTCTTCTTGTAATACGTGGTCTTCAATGTAATCAGAAACGATATCTATGAAATAAGGTTCTTCCCCCATCAGGAAGTAGATAGGGGCTATAATTCCTTTTTTTATGTTAGCTACAATAGTTTTTACTTCATTCATAGTGCAAAAATACAAAAAATATTCTACTTTTGCAGTATGGAAGCTCTAAATTTCAAAAACTACTCTTTTCGCCTGAAAAAAGCTGACAATAAGCTGTGGATATTCGACCTCATTCGTCGCAAGTACGTAGTACTACAACCCGAAGAATGGGTGCGCCAACACGTAGTACATTTTCTCATAGAAGAAAAAGGTTATCCAAAATCGCTTATCAATGTCGAGAAAAAGCTCTCTGTAAACGGACTCACTAAGCGTTACGACGTGGTAGTCTATTCCAAAAAAGGAGTAGTGCTCTTGATAGTGGAATGCAAAGCGCCTAGCGTGACTATCACCCAACAAACATTCGACCAGATTGCACGCTATAACCTCAGTCTCAATGCCCAATATCTAATGGTCACTAACGGCATTACTCATTATTATTGCCAAACAGACTATAACCAATACAAATATATATTCTTAGCAGACCTTCCTCATTATAACGACCTCACACTATGACTCTCGCCATCGTAATACTCAACTGGAACGGCAAAACACTGTTGCAACAATTCCTCCCCTCGGTAGTACAATATACTTCCGAAGGGCAAATCTATGTGATTGACAATGCTTCTACCGACGATTCCGTCGCTTTTCTACGCTCACACTTCCCCGAAGTAACTATCCTAGAAAACCCTACCAATAGTGGGTATGCAGGGGGGTATAATCACGCTTTACAACACATTGAAGCCGATATCTACTGTCTGCTCAACTCCGACGTACGAGTAACCGAAGGCTGGCTCACTCCCATCTTACGCACTTTTGAAGACGAACGCATTGCCGTAGTGCAACCCAAGATAAAAGATGAAAAACACCCCTCTTATTTCGAGTACGCAGGAGCAGCTGGAGGCTTTATCGACAAGTACGGGTTTCCGTATTGCAGGGGGAGAGTATTTGAGCGCGTAGAAGAAGATAAAGGTCAGTACAACACCCCTTCCCCCTCCCCTATCTTCTGGGCATCGGGGGCGTGTTTTTTTATTCGCGCAGAAATATTCCACCTATTAGGTGGCTTCGACGAAGATTTCTTCGCACATCAAGAAGAAGTCGACTTGTGTTGGCGGGTACATCACCTCGGCAAGCAGGTAGTGTATTGCGCCGAGAGTACCGTTTATCACGTGGGAGGGGCAACACTCACGGCTACCAACCCTAAGAAAACCTACCTCAACTTCCGTAATAGTCTTTTTATGTTACTGAAAAACCTCCCTTCCAAAAGCCTTTACACTACGCTCTTCCTCCGTATGGTGTTGGACGGCATTGCAGGAGTGCGTTTCCTTTTGCAGGGCAAACCCTGCTTTTTGTGGGCGATTGTGAAGGCACATCTTCATTTCTATAAAAGATTTCACTTCTTTAAAAAGAAGCGACCTTCTCAGCTTATCACTGATTATTACCAAAAGAAATCCATTGTGTGGGAACACTTTGTTGTAGGCGATAGATAAATAGATGTCTGCTTGATATATAACAATTATCTTTTCTGTCACACTTCCCCCCTAGTGCCAATGCCCTAAGGTCTATTACCTATTCCTCTTTCTTTCGCCTCGAAACCCCGTTTTTACCATTTTTATTATTGTTGTATTATACTATGAATCAACTATTTACATACCCTTTCTATACCAATCGTCCAAGATTCGTATAAGCTTCCTATAAGCTACCTATAAGCTAACTACATTCATCCTCACACCCTTTTTTCATCAAAACTCCTCTTAACCTTCTTTTGAATTTCTCCGTTATCTTCCGAATCCTCCAACCCCTTCTCTGACCTGTCCGACCCGTCTATTCTCCTTGGTGGTATTATTGGCATTTACCCCATTTTCTAATCTGTTAATTCTCTCATTTTCTAATTCTCT
>NZ_KB291534.1:9065-23797 GCF_000318315.2 Capnocytophaga sp. oral taxon 324 str. F0483
TCTCATTTTCTAATTCTCTCATTTTCTAATTCTCCCATTTTCTAATTTTCTCATTTCCAAATTTGCTAATTTACTAATTGTTTTATACTTTTGCACCTGAAAACAACTTCACTATTATGAAAAGAAAAACCGTTCTCATTATTTTAGCCGTTATATTGCTAATTATCATTTTGATTATTGGTAAAAAAGCAGGTTGGTTTGGCGAAGAAAATTCTGCCATAAACGTCGAAACTCAAAAAGTAATTCCTACAACAATCATCCAAAAAGTGTCGGCTACAGGAAAAATACAACCCGAATTGGAAATCAAGATATCGTCCGAAGTATCAGGCGAAATTATAGAACTCCCTGTAAAAGAAGGGCAAATGGTAAAAAAAGGCGACCTTTTGGTGCGCATCAACCCCGATATTTACCAATCGGTAGTAAAGCGTAGTGCTGCAAGTTTAGAAACCGTACGCGCCAGCTTACAACAGTCCAGCGCTACCCTCAAAGAAGCCGAAGAGAGTTATAAGCGCAACAAAGTGTTGTTCGATAAGGGCGTAATCTCAAAATCCGATTGGGATAAAGCTGTTTCAGCCTACGAGGTAGCCAAAGCCTCTCGCGAGTCAGCTCGTTTTAATGTACAGAGTGCAATGGCAAGTGTTTCCGAAGCCCAAGACAACCTCAAAAAAACAATTATTTATTCACCTACCGATGGCACCATTTCTAAGCTCAGCGTAGAGTTAGGCGAGCGCGTGGTAGGTACGATGCAAATGACGGGTACCGAGATTATGCGTGTAGCAAATCTCCATAATATGGAAGTGGAAGTAGATGTAAATGAGAACGATATCGTAAAAATAAGTGTAGGCGACTCAGTGAATGTCGAAGTAGATGCTTACCTAAAACGCGTGTTCAAAGGTACCGTTACCAATATCGCCAATACCGCCAATACCACCACCAGCGCAGACCAAGTAACGAACTTCAAAGTCAAGATACACATCGAAGAAGCATCGTATAAAGACCTCTCAGAAAGCAAACCTGTTGGCTATTCGCCCTTCCGTCCAGGTATGACCGCAACGGTAGACATTATCACCCAAACCAAAAAAGACGCAGTTGCAGTACCTATCAGTGCCATTATTGTAAAAAAGAAATCTGAAATCGACCCTAAAACCCCTAAGGAAGAAGCCGACAAAAAGCAGGAAGCCGTGTTTGTACTCAAAGACGGTAAAGCCGAACTCCGTGCGGTAACTACCGGTATTCAAGATAATGTGAATATCGAAATCCTTTCAGGTGTAGCTAAAGACGAGACTATTATCACCGGTCCTTACAGCGCTGTAAGTAAAACTCTGAAAAATGGCGATGCCGTTCAAACAACTAACAAATAAAACTCACTTTTTTTTCTCATTTTATTTGCCCAATAAATAAAATATATTACTTTTGCGCAAAATTTATAAAATTCTATTAGTTTATGTATTGGACGTTAGAACTTGCATCTTATTTAAGTGATGCTCCTTGGCCTGCTACTAAAGACGAGCTTATCGATTATGCTATCCGTACAGGCGCTCCTATGGAAGTGGTGGAAAACCTTCAAGAAATAGAAGACGAAGGTGATATGTATGAATCTATCGACGAAATCTGGCCTGATTACCCGTCGGAGGAAGATTACCTATGGAATGAAGATGAATATTAAAAACAAAAATAAAAAGTCTCTCTGAGGAGACTTTTTTTAATTTGCCAATTTGTAGATTAACCCAAAATTTACATTAAAATAATTAACTTTATAAATATTCACTTTTGCAAATTGTCCCCCTTCGGGGGTTCGGGGGCTTTCTTTTAATTTGCCAATCAGCAAAGTAGCAGATTAGCAAATGAATATAGTGACAAATTGTCAGTTTTCGCCTTTTGGTATATTTATTGACAAACTTGTAGGGTCACCTTTACCAAAGTTTTAAATTGCCTGTCGTGCTACGACTCGTGTTGCGACTTGTACTACAACTGAAAAATATATAATTATAAACAAATAAATTAAAAAAACCCTCATTTGCAGATTGTCCCCCTTCGGGGGTTCGGGGGCAGAGGGGGCTAAATAACTATGAGTATTATCAATTCCCTTATTAAAATTTTCGTTGGCGACAAAGCCAAAAACGACCTAAAAGCAATCCAACCTATCGTTGAAAAGATAAAAACTTATGCCTCTCAGTTAGAAAATATCTCTAATGATGAGTTGCGCGCAAAAACTATTGAGTTCAAACAAAGAATAAAAGACGCTCGCGCCGAGTTCGATACTAAAATAGCCGAACTCGAAGCCCAAGCAAACGCTACCGACGATATCGACGCTAAAGAAGACCTCTATACCGAAATAGATAAACTCAACGGCGAAGCTTATCAAGTCTCCGAAAAAGTATTAAACGACATTCTTCCCGAAGCCTTCGCTACTATGAAGGAAACTACCCGTCGTTTTGCTAATAACGAAACAATTACCGTAACAGCCACCGAGCACGACCGCGAACTATCGGCTACCCACGATTATGTAACGATTGAAGGCGATAAAGCCGTGTGGAAAAACCACTGGGATGCCGCTGGTAAAGATGTTACTTGGGATATGGTACACTACGATGTACAGCTCATTGGAGGTATTGCTCTTCACCAAGGTAAGATTGCTGAAATGCAAACAGGGGAAGGTAAAACCCTTGTGGCTACCTTGCCAGTCTACCTCAATGCCCTAACGGGGAATGGAGTGCACCTCGTAACCGTGAACGACTATTTGGCACGCCGAGATAGTGCCTGGATGGGACCTTTATTTGAGTTCCACGGTTTGCGTGTGGATTGTATCGACAACCACCAACCTAACTCCGAAGCGCGTCGTCGTGCTTACAACGCCGATATTACCTACGGAACTAACAACGAATTTGGTTTCGACTACCTCCGCGACAATATGGCGCACACTCCCGAAGATTTGGTGCAACGCGCTCACAACTATGCCATTGTCGATGAGGTCGACTCTGTATTGATAGACGATGCTCGTACACCGCTCATCATCTCAGGTCCTACCCCTAAAGGCGAATTGCACGAGTTCAACGAACTGAAACCTTTAGTAGAAAATTTGGTAAACAAACAGCGTACTTACCTCACCAAAGTATTAGCCGATGCCCGCAAACTCATCGCCGAAGGGGATACCAAAGAAGGGGGATTCCAACTCTTGCGCGTGTACCGTGGTTTGCCTAAAAACAAAGCGCTCATCAAATTCCTCAGCGAAGAAGGGGTAAAACAACTGCTCCAAAAAACTGAAAATTACTATATGCAGGATAACAATCGCGAAATGCCAAAGGTAGATGCCGAATTGTACTTCGTGATTGATGAAAAAAACAACCAAATCGAGCTTACCGATAAAGGGTTTGCTGATATTGCCTACGATGGTGATAAAGATTTCTTTGTTTTACCTGATATTGGGGTAGAAATTGCCAATATCGAGAACCAAGGTCTTCCTATTGAAGAAGAAGCTAAACTAAAAGATAAATTATTCCAAGATTTTAGCGTAAAAAGCGAACGCATTCACACCCTTAACCAATTGCTCAAAGCCTACACTCTCTTTGAAAAAGATGTAGAGTATGTAGTGATTGACAACAAAGTGCTCATCGTCGATGAACAAACAGGTCGTATTATGGACGGTCGTCGTTATTCCGATGGTTTGCACCAAGCGATTGAAGCCAAAGAGAATGTGAAAATTGAGGCTGCTACCCAAACCTATGCAACTATTACCTTGCAAAACTACTTCCGTATGTATAGCAAGTTAGCAGGTATGACGGGTACTGCTATCACCGAAGCGGGTGAGTTCTGGGAAATCTATAAACTCGATGTAATGGAAATCCCTACTAACCGTCCTATTGCTCGTAAAGACCACAACGACCTTATCTATAAAACCAAACGCGAGAAATACAACGCTGTAATCGATGAGGTAGTAAAACTTTCCGAAGCTGGTCGCCCAGTGTTGATTGGTACTACTTCTGTGGAAGTATCTGAACTCCTCAGCCGTATGCTTACAATGCGCAAGGTAAAACACAATGTATTGAATGCGAAATTGCATAAAAAAGAAGCTGAAATCGTAGCCGAAGCCGGACATAGTGGTGTGGTAACCATCGCAACCAATATGGCGGGACGTGGTACCGACATCAAGTTAACTCCCGAAGTAAAAGCTGCAGGAGGTTTGGCAATTATAGGTACCGAACGCCACGACTCTCGTCGTGTCGATCGTCAGTTGCGCGGTCGTTCTGGTCGTCAAGGTGACCCTGGTAGCTCACTCTTCTTCGTTTCTCTCGAAGATAACCTAATGCGCCTCTTCGGTTCTGAACGTATCGCCCGACTAATGGACAGCTTAGGTCATAAAGAAGGTGATGTAATTCAGCACTCTATGATGACCAAACGCATCGAGGCAGCTCAGAAAAAGGTAGAAGAAAACAACTTCGGTATGCGTAAACGTCTGTTAGAGTACGACGACGTGATGAACGCACAACGCAAGCAAATTTATAAACGCCGTCGCCACGCTCTTGAAGGTGAACGCCTAAAAGTGGATTTGGCAAATATGATATTCGATACTTGCGAGAATATAGTAGAAAACAACAAAGGTGGTAATAATTACAAGAATTTCACTTTCGAGCTCATCAAATATTTCTCACTGAAAACACAAATTTCAGAAGCCGAATTTGCTAAACAATCGCCAAACGACCTTACTTTCACCTTGTATCACGAAGCGCTCAAACACTATCAGGAAAAAGCTGAACGCAGTGCCGCTCAAGCCTTCCCAGTGATTAAAGAGGTATACGAAAATCCTAATAATACTTACGAGCGCATCGTCGTGCCTTTCACCGATGGCGAAAAGATGCTCAACATCGTAACCGACCTCAAAGAGGCGTACGAAACCCAAGGTAAGAAACTCGTAAGCGATTTTGAGAAGAATATTACGCTTGGCATCATCGACGAGGAGTGGAAAACGCATCTCCGCCGTATGGATGAACTCAAACAATCAGTACAATTAGCGGTACACGAACAGAAAGACCCGCTACTCATCTATAAGTTTGAAGCTTATCAGTTGTTCAAAGCTATGGTCGATAAGGTAAACAAAGAGATTATCTCTTTCTTGTTCAAAGCCGAATTGCCTACTCAAAATCCACCCGTACAGGAAGCCCACGCGCCACAACGCACTCGTGAACGCTATCAAACCAATAAGGAAGAAGCTCTCAACAGCGATGAAATGGCGCAACGCGCCCGTGAAGTAGGGCAACAAGCCTCACAGCGCCGTTCGGTAGTAGAAACCATCGTACGCGAACAACCTAAAATTGGTCGTAACGACAAGGTAGTAATCCAAAACATCCGTACTGGTGAACGCAAAGAGCTCAAGTTCAAACAAGCTGACCCCCTAATAAACAGCGGAGAATGGATATTAGTATCCAATAAATAAATCACTAAGGTAATGGACAACCAAATGAACAACCAAATGGGAATGTTGCTAAGCTCTGGCATATTCTTTCTGTTTGCGCTTGTATTCTTGGTTACTGCTGAGATTAACAAAAGAATTACCGAAAAGAACAAAAAACTATATCAAGGGAAAGCACAAGGAGAGGTATTAGAAATTGTCAAATCAGGCAGTCAGGGTGTAGGAGGTATTGGTTTTAATAATAGGACTTATGTAGTCTATAAGTATACTGTAGGAGAAAATACTTATATTGTAAAACCTCTTGTTCTGAACTCAAACGCCCCTATAAACTTGAAATATGCTAACTCGGATCATACTTTTTATGTAACCTATTTTGGGGCTCATAGTGGTAGCCGTCAAACCAATTATCGAGCAGGCGAGAGTATTACAGTAGCTTATTTGCCCGAAACTCCCAGTGAACACCAAATAGTAGACGATAAAGATAAAACGTTTTTTTATAAGGGGTTTCGCGTAGCAGGATTTGCAATAATGTCCATTGCAATAATTCTCTTGATTGTTTCCTTTTTCATAAAAAAATAAGCAGAAACACAATATAAATTATTTATTATACTTTGCCAAAGTTTCCTGCCCGTGCGGCTCGCACCTTTGGCAAAGTTTTTTCTTCTTAATTGTCAATTATCAATTGTCAATTGAAAATATTATTGTACCTTTGCGCTTTAAAATACATTAGCAAATTAGCAAATTTGCTAATTTACAAATTGTATTAATGAATTTATTTGAACAATTAGGTCTTGATGAACCTATCCTCAAAGCCATCAGCGATATGGGCTTTGAAACTCCTTCTGAAATTCAGCAAAAAGCCATTCCTACTCTTTTGGCAAATGGTGCTGATATGGTAGCTTTAGCCCAAACAGGTACTGGTAAAACAGCCGCTTTTGGCTTTCCTCTCCTCCAACTTATCGATACTGATAGCCGTGTAACCCAAGGGCTTATCCTTTCGCCTACACGCGAACTCTGCTTGCAAATCGCTTCTGAACTCCGCAATTATGCTAAGTACCTCCCTAAGATGAACGTAGTGGCGGTATATGGCGGCGCAAGTATTGAGGAACAAGCGCGTAGCCTCAAAAAAGGCGCTCAAATTATCGTGGCTACTCCTGGGCGTATGCAAGATATGATACGTCGTAACTTCTTAGATATCAGTCATATCAACTATTGTGTGCTCGACGAAGCCGACGAAATGCTCAATATGGGCTTCTATGAAGATATTACCGCTATTCTATCGCATACCCCTCAAGAAAAAAGCACTTGGCTCTTTTCGGCTACTATGCCTAACGAGGTGGCTAAGATAGCGCGTAAGTTTATGCGTAAGCCTATCGAAATAACAGTAGGAACTCGCAATCAGGCTACTAACACCGTGCAACACGAGTACTATATAGTGAGCGGTCGCCATAGATACCAAGCCCTAAAACGCCTTGCTGATGCCAACCCCGATATCTTCTCGGTAGTGTTTTGCCGAACCAAACGCGATACTCAGGCAGTAGCCGAAAAACTCATTGAAGATGGCTACAACGCTGCTGCCCTTCACGGTGATTTGAGTCAGAATCAACGTGATTTGGTGATGAAATCTTTCCGTGCACGCCAAATACAAATGCTTGTCGCTACCGATGTCGCTGCCCGCGGTATCGATGTAGACGATATCACCCACGTAATTCACTACCAATTGCCCGACGAAATAGAAACCTACAACCACCGCAGTGGACGTACAGGTCGTGCTGGTAAATCGGGAATTTCGATGGTGATTTTACCAAAAAGTGAGGTGAAGAAAATTAAAACTATCGAAAAGATGATAGGGCAACCTTTTGAGCAGAAACAATTGCCGTCGGGTATGGAAATCTGCGAGATACAACTCTACCACTTGGCTAACAACCTCAAAAATACAGAAGTAAACCCTGCCATCGACGATTATTTGCCAGCTATTTATAAAGAACTGAAAAACGTAGATCGCGATGAGCTGATCAAAAAAATATTCTCAGTAGAATTTACGCGTTTCTTCAATTATTATAAAAATGCTGAAAACTTATCGGTAGAGAACGAGCGCGAAAGTCGCAGTGGGAGTAGTAGCGATGAAGTGCGCTATTTCATCAATATAGGTGAACGCGATGGCTACGACTGGAAATCACTCAAAGATTTCCTCAAAGCAACCCTTAATTTAGGTCGTGATGATGTTTTCAAAGTAGATGTAAAGAACAGTTTCTCTTTCTTCAATACCGATGCCGACTTCTCCGATTTGGTGATGAGCACCTTTACCGATTTTCAAATGGACGGTCGCTTCATCAATGTGGAGCTCTCTACCAAAGGAGCTGGCAGAGACCGTGGCGGACGCAAACGCGGAAATGATGACGGTAGAAAACACGGCAACGATGAGGGTAGAAGTCGCAAAAAAGGACAAAGAGAAAGTCGTAAACAAAAGACTGCTGAAGCCCTCCAACAGGCTTTTAAAAAGAAGAAAAAACGCAAATAATGTTAGAATACCTTATAGAAACAGATAAGCAACTGCTCTGTTCCCTCAATAGTTGGGGAACGCCCGAAGCCGACAGCCTTTGGTTAGTAATTACCAATGAACTCTCGTCTATCCCTCTCTATGCTTTCTTGTTATACTTGTGTTTCAAGTATTTCCATTGGAAAAGAGTGTTGCTCATCTTGGTATTCATCGCCCTTCTCATCACCACTACCGACCAGCTGGCGAACATTTTCAAATACGGATTCCAGCGCTTGCGCCCTTGTCACGATGAGAGTCTTATGGGGCAAATGCGAATGGTGATTTGTGGTGGTAAGTATGGGTTCTTTTCAGCACACGCCGCCAATACAATGGCAATAGCCGTATTTTTTAGTTACTTGCTTAGGAAAAACGCCCGATATATCGTCACCCTACTGCTCTGCTGGTCAATTATTGTGAGTTATAGCCGTATTTATTTAGGCGTGCATTTCCCAGGTGATGTATTGGTAGGTTGGATTTTCGGTACACTCTTAGCTACCCTTTATTATTTTCTTTTTCTATACACAGAAAAAAGATTAAAAATCCCAACTCGAGAATAATTTGCATTGTTACAACCTTTACTAAAATTTTTAGTTGTCCGTCGTGTTACGACCTTTACTAATTAAATAAGCTGGTACTATTTCTTACCTCTTATCTCTTACCTAAACAAAATGAAAGAAGATTTCTTACACTACCTATGGAAATACAAAAAAGTACCCCTCAACGCTGTACTTACTACGGGAGAGCGCTTGCAAATTCTCTCATTTGGTGAGTATAATTCTCTTTCAGGTCCCGATTTCCAAAGTGCCCAACTGCTTATAGGTGAGCAGCAATGGGCAGGTAATGTAGAAATGCATCTCAAATCATCGTATTGGTATGTGCACGGTCACGAAAGTGATCCCGCTTATCACAATGTGATTCTGCACGTAGTTTGGGAACACGATATAGAAGTATTCGATACTAACAACCAGCCTATTCCTACTTTAGAACTCCGAGGTCTTATTTCTCCCGAACTCTTAGAGCGATACAATACGACTGTAGCCTCACACTACCAGTTTATTCCTTGTGAAAAAGAATATACCACCGTACCTGCCATTACTTTGCTTTCGTGGAATGAGCGTCTGTTAGTAGAACGTTTAGAAGAAAAAGCCACTGCTGTAAACCAGTTGTGGAAAGCTGCCAATTTCGATTGGGAGAAAGTACTTTTTTGTATGCTTCTCAAATCTTTTGGAGGCACTGTAAACGGCGAAGCCTTCCTGCAATTGGGCAAACATCTCGATTTTAGTATTATCCGCAAAGAGCGTTCACACCCCTTGCATTTAGATGCACTACTATTGGGGCAAGCAGGCTTACTCCCTCAAGAAACTGAACACACCTGCCCACGTGAACTATTGCAAAATTATCACTACCTACAACAGAAATACAACCTATCTGCACCCGTAGTAAAAATACATTTCACCGGTTTGCGTCCGCAAGGCTTTCCCACTATCCGACTCTCGCAACTCGCACAGCTATACGAACTAAATGAAGGTTTGTTTTCACAAATTCTTGAAGTGAATGATTTCAAAAGTATCCAAAAACTCTTTGCCGTAGGAGTCTCTGAGTTTTGGGAAACCCACTATACCTTTACTAAGACTTCTAAAAAAGTAAAAAAGCCTATTAGTGCGAGTCTCATCACACTTATTTGGATAAATGTATTCATTCCACTCAAATATGCCTATTACCAAAGTTTAGGCAAGGATGTGAGTGAATCTCTTATCGAAGAACTCAAAACAATGACTGCTGAGAGCAACAGCATAATCACCCAATACCAACAATTAGGAGTCTCTGTTGCCACTGCTTTTGATACCCAAGTACTTCTACAACAATACAAACATTATTGCCAATCCAAACGCTGTTTAGATTGTGCTATAGGGATTTCGATTTTAGGGAGAAAGTAAAAAAATTGATAAAAGCTATTAAACTTACTCTCATACCCAGCTTTACTTGTTACCTGTTATCTATTAGTTGTTATCTGATGTAGCGCTTCGTTATAAGCACTCTCAAAAGCGAGCAGATTCATACCCATAGGGAGTTGTTGGGCTTGGAAGAAGGTGAGAAGTTTTTCAGTAGGAAGATAGCCACCATAACCTTTGATAGCACTATAAAAACGCGTAGCGCCGGCTTGGTAGGCAGTAGCCAAACTGCTAATAGTAATGCCTTGTTTTGCAATAGCAGGCAGTTCGTCGTCTAAGAGCAGTATTTTAGTTTGGGTGTTTGAAAAATCTAAATGACTAACTAAAGGGTGTAGTTCGGCTTTGAGGGCAAGACCATAAAAACCAACAGCCAATAAAGATTGTAAATAATCCTCATTGGCTATCGTTACACATTCTATGAGTTGTATGTTACTGTTTGTCATAAAAGTTCTTGCATTGAATGGATAACGCTATCGGCTTGACTTAAATCTTGTCCGCCTGAAAGGGGATTCTGGAAGCCTACACACTGCATATTAGCACTTTTAGCTGCTTTTACCCCATTGGTACTGTCTTCTATCACTGTAAATTGTGTTGCTGGCAAGTGGTACCATTGGGCTACCTTTAGGAATATTTCGGGATTAGGTTTGCTGTATTGCACATCGTCTCCACTCATTATCACTTCAAAATAGTGTGCTATATTTGTTTGCTGAGTAAAAATATCGATGAGTTTGCGTCCGGAAGAGGAAGCTAATGATAGGTGCTTTCCTTCATTCTTAAATTTCTCTAACACTTCTTTTACGTAAGGTACTAAGGGAACTTTCACTTCGGGTAATCGTTTGAAAAAGTAATCACGGTGAAACTGCATTAGCTCCTCTACACTTTCTGTGCGCTGGGCATCGCACTTTACCTTTTCCCACATCGGAAAAGCCGACATTCCCGTGAGAGTTTGTATATACGTCTTGTCAAACGGAATACCTTTCAGCTGAAAAGTCTCATAAATAATCTCTTGGTGCATTGGTTCACTGTCTAATAGCACCCCGTCCATATCAAAGATAATATAGTTGTTAGTCATTAGTCGTTAGATTTGAGTTGCCGTCTAAAGTCTTTTAGAAAAACATTACCTATTCCTATAATGAGTCCTACAAACGTCCAAATGGCAATAATCATCATTCGTTTAGGTTTAGAACGTTCGTTAGGTACGCTCACAGGCTCAATAATGGTAAATATTGGTTGGTCTTCCTTCATCTTAATACGTTTGGTTTCAAGTTGCTTAGCTAATTCAGTATATACATTAAAAGCTAAGTTATACTCAGCTTGTAGTTGTTGCAAACGCGTTTGAGGCAAATTGCTAAAAAGATCACGATTGCGGTCTTGGAAACCTGCCACAGCGTATTGCTTTGCCTTAAAATCTTTTTCAGCTTCGATAAAACGTTGTTGCACAAAGTTGAACTCTTCTTTTGCTTTTTGCAATTTAAATTCAGTTACTGTTTCTTGCAATAACTGCTGCGCACTTTGCAACATTTGTGCCGCAGGAAGTGCTTCGGGCATTGCATACGATAACGTAATATAACCCTCTTTTTCATTTAAATTCAACTTGATATTATTATCAATACTATTTAGGATAGCCCTCTCCTCTCCACTAATACTCGTAATATGGGTGGTGTCTTGTATCTTAATAGACGGTTCAGAAGAATTTGAACTGAAAATACTCATCACACTGTTCCAAACGCTTGGTTTCGCATAGCTCTTACAATATTGCTCATAGGTAATTGGATTAGGAATATCTGAAAATGTAAGCTTCGTCTGTGCTAATTTCTTTTTAAACGGAACACTTTCAATAATCTTGGAGTAGGTAGTAAGTGGAATAGCATCTGCATTGTTTCCTCCTAAATTAATCCCTGCCATAGCTGCAAGTCCTCCCAATCCTCCTGTCGATTTGCTATCAGTTGCTTGTGGTACCATAATAGTGGTAGCGGTGTATTCTTTAGCCGAAAATAAGGCTATTAATACCCCTATAACCATAAATATCAACGTAAATACAGCGATTGATTTCTTAGCTCTCCAAAGCTTATTGATAAGCTGTAGCAAATCAATTTCATCTTCTTCTCTTATCGTATTGTGATGATTATTTTCCATAGTTATTTTTTAAAAGCACTGTAAATTAACACCCCCATAGTAGTAATAGCCGAAATGATACCCACCGTTTCTCCGGTTGTAAGACGTTGTTTTTCGGGTTTTGAAGGTACTATAATAATAGCCCCAGGCTCTATTTTTGGGTAGTTTTTAAAGAATAGAGAGGTGCGTGTTGCCTTTATATCTCCATTGGCATACATCACATAAATAGCACTCCTTTTCGCCCTGCTGGCAAAACCTCCTGCACTACTGACATACTGATGTATAGAAGCTCCTTTTTCATAACGCACTAATGAAGGCGCTAATACTTCTCCTCTAATTTCCACAGTTTGTTTTTCTGAAGGGACTAATAACATATCTCCGTCATTGAGCAAGAGGTCATATTTGCTGTGTTTTCGGTTTAATATCTTTTTTACATCAAGCCCTATGCGATACTCATTACTTTTTTTAGCTACTCTTCTCAGTGTTTTATTCGAAGTGCTACTGCTCGTGTCGTTCTCAATCTCAATGAGTTCTTTTAAGAAATCTTCTTGCTGAATATCCCCTTCATCTGTCTTCTTTCTCACAAGCGTAAGTCCTTCTTTATAGGCAAAGGGAGTAAAACCGCCCACACGCTCTAATAAATCCGAAACACGTTCGTCTTTAGATTGAATACTATAAACACCTGGGTAGAGTACTTCTCCCATTACCGTTACAGTTTGCATAGGAGTAAATCCTTTGATATAACGTACCGATACTACATCGTTAGGTTGCAAGGTAAGTCGTTCTCCTTGGGGCTCTAACTGGTGGTTAGACGATACTTTAAAGGCTTGACTTAGTTTCTGAAAATTACCATCGTTAGTTTCTCTAAATACCTCAATCATCGAAGGGTCTGCACCATTAGCTAAACCACCTGCCAACGAAATCACGTCTTCCACTGTCATATTCTCCATAAAAGGTAATTCTTTAGGTTTATTTACAGCTCCTTCTACCTTTACAAAGCGTTTGTACTGAAGAGAATCTCTGTAGAAAATATGAATACTATCATTATCTTTTAGCGGAATATCATTTTTCTTTTCTATGAGGTCTTTTACCGAAAAACTAAGTGTTTGGTAATCCACGCGGTTTTCAGTGCGGAAGATAAGACCTCTATTCAAGGAAGCATCTTTTCTCACACCGTTAGCTCTGTTGAGTAAGTCGTAAGCCGTCATCCCCTCTTTAAACTCGTATACCCCAGGCTGATATACCGCTCCGCCTATACTGAGCCTATTATGGTATTCATCAGTAATAGCATGTACATTTAGGCGGTCACCATTTTGCATTTTTACTTTTGAAATATCAGCAAAAGGAATCTCTTTTACTTCTCGTTTAGCATCTTTAATGCGCTCCAACACCAAAGTATTGGTAAAAGCATCAGAGGTAAAACCTCCAAAGAAGGTGATGAGGTTCGCCAGCGTCTCATTGTCTAAAGTCTCATAAAAACCACGTCGTTTTACTTTCCCGTCCACCCATACGCGGTTTTTATATGGGGGTACAATAATCACATCTTGGTCTTTAAGACCTATATTGCCTTTTTCTGAACCATTTATTAGGAAATTATACACGTCAAAAGTAGCAACTTTTTTACCTCCACGAAAGATGTTTATTTCCCTAAACGAACCACTTTTTGAAGGGCCTCCACAAGCATATAATGCGTTAAGCACTGTTGAAAGCGAACTAAGCGAATAAGTTCCAGGAACTGCCACTTCGCCTATGATATTCACCTTTACTGTACGCACCTGACTGATAGTTACCCCTGTATAAATTTTCGCATAACTACCCTCAGGAGCCGAAATACCAGAATAAATGCGCTTGAGCTGTGAATTAATCTTAGCCTTCACCTCACTGAACGAAAGTCCTCCCACGTGAATACGCCCGATACCATTTAGGAATATATTTCCCTCAGCGTCTACTTTTTGCTTAAAAGAACCTTCTGTCGCCCCCCAAACTTCCACGAGTAGTTCATCGCCAGGACCTACTTGATAGTTGTCGGGAGTTGCCATATTGAGGTTAGGAGTAAAAGATATTTTAGGATTCTTGAAGAAACTCATTCCAAATATAGAATCCTTTTTCTGTTTAGTAGTGATAGAATCTTTGTTTTCTTTACCGGTATAACCAAAAATATCATCACCTTCAGCCGGGCGTCTACCTGTTTTTGTATTTTCTTTAAGTTTGTTTTTAATATCAGAAGAAGTGCTGAGTTGCATAATACGCTGCTTGAGCTTCATTACTTGCGTTTCTTGCATACCACGACTGCGAGCCAAAGCAACGAATTGGTCTAATGAATAACCTTGTGCTTGAGCGCGATCCCAATAATTTTTAATCTGTGCATCACTCAAGTTATCCACATTCACAGTAGTGATATCCACATTGTTATAGGTAGCATTAGGAGAGGTCACCTGTGCTACTGCTTGAGAGATAACTAAAAGTAAGTATATAATAAGTAATTTAATCTTCAACATTATTGCATAATTGATTTTGGGGCAAAGATACAAAACTATTAGCAATTAGCAATCAAGATATTGTTTTTTTAGTCCACCGTTGTTAATTCTCCTACTCTCCCTCCAACTCGTCTTCCCCCTTCCAAGCAGTCCCACAACTTCAAACAACAAAAAAAGAGCAATTCTTTATCAGAATTGCTCTTCTTACAAGAAGGCGGCGACATACTCTCCCACGTGACCGT
>NZ_KB291535.1:0-63430 GCF_000318315.2 Capnocytophaga sp. oral taxon 324 str. F0483
CGAGGGACGAATGACGAATGACGAAGGTAATGTGATGAAAATATCTCCCTTCTCACATACCCAGCTGTCGCTGGCTATCTTCAAAAGGGGGAACTGTGGCGAGTCATTTATTGGGTAAGCCCCCGAACCTCCGAAGGGGGACTAGCTGGAAAAGGAGACAAACCTCATCTTTTACACATACTCCGCTATCGCGGTGCACAGGCCCAGCTATTGCTAGCTACCTCGAAAAGGGAGAGTGTGGCGACGGGAAAGCGAAGAAATGACGAATAGCGAGGGACGAATGGTGAAGGTAATGTGAGGATATAGTACGACGAGTAGAGATGAGCTGCACGGACAATTGGTAGAGAATTGGTAGAAGGGTAGTGGAGAAAATAGTTCTTTTGTACACTCAGATTTGTGGGATAAGTAGCACTTGTGAGATGAATTTGATAGTTGAATTGAGGTTAAGATGAAAATAAGATGAAGAGAAGAGGAGGAGATGATATTGTATAGGAGGGGTTGGATTGAGGAATGATAGTGTGTAAAAGGTTACATATTTACACATTTTGTGTATAACTACACACTTTGTACACAGGTTACGCACGGGATACTAACAAGTTATCAACAGGTTGTTAATAACTTATTGTGTTGATAATAAGTATTTTAATGTAGTTATGAACAGATTTACGGTATTTTGGCACGGAATTTTCTATATAGTAGACGTAAGTTGATAAAACTTATTGTGCATAGTAATAAAATAAATGATTTGTCACAAACAGAAAATGGTTAAAAATTAAATTACTGAAAAAATTGCTAAAAGAAACATTGTTAGATAAGAATCATTAAACAAAACTGTTGTTAAAAATTAAATTTCATTTCATTGTGTTGTTGGGAAACAACTTTTATATTAAGAACATTGCTAAAATTTTAATTGTTTAAACACAATCATTTATTAAACTATTTTAAGACATTCCTTTAAGTTTAGCCAAGCTAGCTTAAAGTACTAACAAATATTGGGAGTTAGTAGTAGTATTTATATTATATGCATTGAAGAAAGACTTTCTTGAAAAAAGAAAGTCTTTTTTCATTAATATAGTATGTTTATTAGAAAAGTTTTGTATATTTGCAAAATTTTTGTCCTGTTTTAAAGAGCGTTTTTTAAACGCACAAAGCTGATGTTCATATTTTTATCATATGATGATAAGTGAGAGAACGGCTAAAAACAGTATATTTTTTAATTTAAAAAGACATATATAAAGTATGAAGAATCCAATTCTTTTAGTAGAAGATGATGTAGTTTTTTCCAAAATGTTAGGTAAATTTTTGGAGCGCAATGGATATGAAGTAGTAAGATGTTATAATTTAGAAGAAGCGGAGAAAAGCCTAAATGCATCGCTAAGTTTAGTATTCACTGATTTACGTCTGCCCGACGGTGACGGTATCAATTTCTTGAAAAAGGTGAAAGAAGTATATCCAGATTTGCCAGTAGTGGTAATGACCAGCTATGCGGAAGTATCGACTGCGGTAGAGGCAATGAAATTGGGTGCTTTTGATTATATATCGAAACCGTTCCAACAAGAGGATGTACTGAATGTTATTAAGAATGCACAAAGCAGTACGCGTACGGCTTCGTTACCTAAGAAGGAAAATGTGAAGGCGGACAACAGCCCTGGCAAAGCTGCTCAGCCTGTTGTTACTAACGAAAATTCATATATAGAAGGTGTAAGTGCCGCTTCTAAAAAGCTGAATAAGTTTATCAGTTTGGTAGCCCCTACGGATATGTCGGTACTCATTACTGGTGAAAGTGGTACGGGTAAAGAGGTGATAGCCAAATCTATTCACTTGAAAAGTGAGCGTCGTAACAAGCCTTTTATTGCGGTGGACTGCGGTGCCATTCCTAAAGAAATTGCATCGAGTGAGTTCTTCGGTCACGTAAAGGGTTCGTTTACGGGAGCAATTACCGATAAAAAAGGACACTTTGAAGAAGCAAATGGTGGTACTATTTTCCTTGATGAGGTAGGAAACCTAAGCTATGACAACCAAATACAGTTGCTACGTGCCCTACAAGAGCGCCGTATTAAACCTATTGGTAGTTCTAAGGAAATAGAAGTTGATATTCGTGTATTGGCAGCTACTAATGAAGATTTATTGGCAGCAGTAGGAAAAGGAGAGTTTCGCGAAGACCTTTATCACCGATTGAACGAGTTTTCGATAAAAGTACCTTCGCTAAGTGAGCGCAAAGACGACTTGATGATATTTGCTTCATACTTCTTGGAAAAAGCAAATGAAAAGCTACATAAGAACGTACAAGGGTTTACTGAAAAGGCGGTACAAAAGATGCTTTTATACACTTGGGGAGGTAACTTGCGCGAACTATCAAACACGGTGAAACGCGCTGCCCTACTCACACAAGGTGATTATATTACCGAAAATGAGTTGCCAGAGCCTGTAATTACTGAAACACGCCATTTCCCTACCGAGCGTTTTTCTTTTTCAACCAAAGAAAACGAGCGTGAACTCATTATTAGTGCGCTACACGAGACCCATAATAATAAAACAGAAGCAGCTAAGCTGTTAGGCTTTACACGTAAAACACTTTACAACAAACTTAAAGCCTATAACATAGACGAATTTTAATAGGTAAAGGGTAAGAGGTAATAAGGTAAAAGGCAAGTAAAACGCCTCTTATCTGTTATTTCTTACCTTTTACTTTTTATACAAAAAAATGAGAAAGACTTATTTACTAATTACTTTTTTTAACTTATCACTATTTACTACACTTGCCCAGAATAAATCTCCTTTAACAACTACCGATGCCCAAGCACAACAGCAGTGGGTGAACGACACTTATAACAAAATGAGCCTTGATGAAAAGATTGGGCAACTGTTTATGGTATCGGTATTTTCAAGCCATATAGGCACAAAAAAATCCGAAGAGGTAAAAGACTTCATAAAGAAATACTACATTGGAGGGATTATCTTCTCCAAAGGAGGACCGAAGCGTCAGGCAAAGCTCACCAATGAATACCAAGCACTCTCTAAAATTCCGCTTTTTATGGCAATGGATGCCGAGTGGGGATTGGCGATGCGCTTGGACTCTACTTATGCTTACCCGTGGAATATGACCCTTGGGGCTATCAAAGATAACTATCTTGTGGAACGTACCGGTAGACGCATAGGGTTACACTGCAAACAATTGGGTATGCAGTTTAACTTTGCTCCTGATATTGATATTAACACAAATCCGAATAACCCTATTATAGGAAATCGTTCGTTTGGCGAGGATAAAGAGAATGTAACCCAAAAAGGGCTTGCTTTTACTCGCGGAATGCAGTCGGTAGGGGTGTTGGGCAGTGCCAAACACTTTCCTGGTCACGGTGATACTTCTAAAGATTCTCATAAAACTCTACCGCTTATATCTTTTGCTGCTAACCGTATTGACGAGGTAGAACTTTACCCTTTTAAAGCCCTCATCAGAGAAGGAGTAGCGAGCATAATGGTAGGGCACCTTAATATTCCTTCCTTAGAACCTAAAACAGGGCTACCTTCGTCGTTATCAAGTGCTATTATTACTGATTTACTCAAAAAGAAATTAGGTTATCAAGGGCTTATCTTTACCGATGCACTTGGTATGAAAGGGGTATCGGAATACTTGCCCGTAGGCGAAGTGGAAGTAGAAGCCTTCTTGGCGGGTAACGATATTTTGCTGATGCCAGCTAATGTAGCTAAGGGTTTTGAGGCAATGAAGAAAGCCTACCAGAACAAACGCATCAGTGAGGAACGCTTAGCCCATTCAGTAAAGAAAATACTAATGGCTAAATACAAAGTGGGGCTCACATCTTTTAAACAGTTAGACGAAAGCACTGTAACCTCGACTTTGCACACAATAGAAGACGATTTGCTCACTGAGGAACTGTTTGAAAATGCGATTACGGTAGGGCAAAACAAGGAAAATATACTGCCTATAAAAGACTTGGACAAGCGAAAAATAGCCTATGTGAAGTTTGGTAACGACAGTGGTTGGGCGTTTTATTCCACTTTACGCAAATACGCAGAGACCGTGCTTATTGAGCCTAAGAATGAGGCACAGCTATATGAAGCAGTTGAACCTTTTGACACGATTATCATCGGGTTGCACAAACCAGATAAGACCCCTTGGGACGCATACAAGTTTACAGAGAACGAACTGAAATGGTTAGAGCATATTGCTAAGAAAAAAAAGGTAATCCTCGCAGTGTTTACTCGCCCCTATGCGATGCTTGACGTGAAAAATATAGCTCCTATTAAAGCTATTGTATTTGCTTACCAAAATAACAAAGTAGCCCAAGAGAAAGCCGCTCAGCTCATTTTTGGTGCTATTGAGGGCAAAGGAGTTTTGCCTGTAACAGCACACCCTAACTTACCCGTAGGGACTTCAATTGCTACTCCCAGAATAGGACGCTTAGCTTACGGCTTACCTGAAAGCGTGGGGCTCAATTCTCTTAAACTAAAAGAGATAGACAGCATTGCTCTTGATGCTGTAGCACAAAAGATGACACCCGGGATGCAAGTATTAGTTGCCAAAAGAGGAAAGGTAGTTTACCGCAAGAATTTTGGTACTTTAGATTACAATCCAGCCAATAAAGTGACCGACAATACTATTTACGACCTCGCTTCGCTTACGAAGATATTGGCTACTCTCCCTGAATTGATGCGCCTTTATGTGCGTGGAGATTTCAAACCCGTAGATACTTTTGAGGATTTGCTACCCAAGCTCAAACATACAAACAAGGGAGATTTGGTAATGAAAGATGTGCTCTCGCACTATGCTCAGTTCCAGTCGTGGATTCCTTTTTACCGAAAAACCTTAGACATTGATAAAAAGCCTTCGCCTGAGTATTACAGCACTACCAAAAGTGATTCTTTCCCTACTGAGGTAGCCAAAGACTTATATCTTAGAGAAGGGTATACTGACAGTATTTATAAAACAATTGACGAGAGTGAGCTTATCAAAGATAAAAAGTACTTATATAGCGACCTCCCTTATTATTATTTTAAGAAGTACATAGAAAAAAAAAACAAGAAGCCCCTACAAGAAATCGTTCAGAAGCACTTTTATAGAGGTTTAGGAGCCTACCAGCTTACTTTTCTTCCTTTGCAACGCTTCTCACCTGTAAATATTGCACCTGCCGAAGATGAAAAGACCTTTCGTTCTCAGGAGCTTCGTGGGTACGTACACGACCAAGGAGCAGCCCTTTTAGGAGGGGTTGGTGGGCACGCAGGACTTTTTGGAACTGCCGACGATGTAGCCAAAGTGATGCAAATGTACCTCCAACAAGGGTATTACGGTGGTACGTGGTTCTTGCAACCTCAGGCTATAAAAATCTTCAACACTTGTAATTATTGTCCGGAAGGCAACCGTCGGGGCTTAGGATTCGATAAACCACAGTTAGGCAAATCAGGTCCTACTTGTGGTTGTGTGCCAATGGATAGCTTTGGACATACTGGTTTTACGGGTACTTTTGCGTGGGCTGACCCCACTAATGAAATAGTAATAGTTATCCTCTCGAACCGCACTTATCCCTCTTCTGACAATAAACTTTTAGTAAACCGATTGGTGCGCCAAAAGATACAAGGAGTGGTGTACCAAGCCCTATCTGCGAATAAAAACTTTTAAAAAGATTTGGTATATAACGAGAAGTTTTAGTACATTTGCGCCACGTTAATTTTTAAAATAGAATTTATTATATGGAAGCGTGGATTATTGCCATTTTTTTCATTGGCTATCTTTGTATTACTACCGAACACCAAATAAAGGTAGACAAAACCATTTCAGCCTTAGCTATGGCTGTCATCTGTTGGACGATACTTAAAGTATTTAACCTTGATGTACTAGAAGTGCTCAACGGAGTGTTAGTACCCGTAGATATAGCTAACAACAGTAATGCTATTGATGAAGCACTACGACATCACTTAGCTGAAACTTCCGAAATACTCTTCTTCTTAATCGGTGCAATGACCATTGTAGAAATCATTGATATGCACCGTGGGTTTGAAATCATCAAGCGGATGATTCGCACCAGAAGCAAAGTAAAATTGCTTTGGATTATAGGTGTTATTGCTTTTTTTCTCTCTGCTATTATCGACAACCTTACTACTACCATTATTCTCATAACCATTGTACGTAAGCTCATACCTGACCAAAAAGAGCGCATTTGGTATGCTTCTCTCATTGTGATCGCTGCCAATGCGGGAGGAGCTTGGTCTCCTATCGGTGACGTAACAACTACTATGCTCTGGGTAAAAAACAAAGTAACCGCTGCTAAATTAGTAGAATACGTACTTATTCCTGCTATTGTATGCTTGATAGTACCTTTGTTAGTTGCTTCGTTTTTACCTGTATTCAAAGGAAAGATAGACACTTCAAACAGCGAAGAGAGTATTACTTACAAGAGCAGTATGCCTGTGTTGGTAATAGGCTTTATCTCTATTATCTTTGTGCCTATTTTTAAATCGATTACACACTTACCTCCTTATATAGGTATGCTTTTTTCATTGGCTACTATGTGGTTTATTTCTGAGAAATTAAAACCTATCAGAGAACTTTCATCAACTGATAAGGATAAATTCAGTATTCACCGTGCGATGAGCCGTATCGAGTTTTCCAGCATACTATTCTTTTTAGGAATCCTCTTGGCAGTGGCTTCATTGCAAACTATCGGTACGCTTTTTAACTTTGCACAAACATTGAATGAGACTATCCCAAGTACAAACGTAGTGATTTTGCTCTTAGGTTTTGCTTCTGCTGTAATAGACAACGTACCATTGGTAGCTGCTAGTATGGGTATGTTCCAAGAAGGTATAGACGAGCGTATTTGGCACTTCATCGCTTATGCAGCGGGTACAGGAGGTAGTTTGCTTATCATCGGTTCGGCTGCGGGGGTAGTAGCTATGGGTATGGAGAAGATTAATTTCTTTTGGTATGTGAAAAACATCTTATGGATAGCCCTTTTAGGTTTTGTGTTAGGCTATCTTACTTTGGTAAGTTTTGAAGCTTTACACTTTTTTGGATAGCATAAAACGATACATTATATACGAAAGACTGCCTAAATATAATTCTTTAGGCAGTCTTTTTTAAAAGAGAACATCAGCGTAGTTACTTCTTAGTCTCTCTCTTTGTATATTACGGATGTTGTATAGAGAATATAAAAGTACTTCAATGCACAGTGTTCACATTTAAAAATAACTTAGTATCTTTGCTAGCAAAAGCACACTGTGAAAAATTGTTTTACAGAATAAATAGGATTGTAAGAGAGGAGACTCTTAAAACTTTAAATATGAACATCGTGTTTATTTGCGAATACTATTGTGTAAGTCAAAAAAACGCCGTACTTTTGCACCCTAAAAGTATTTCAATTAATCACTAGCCACTAACCATTTATCATTAATCATTAAAAAAGATGTTATCAGAACAAGAAATCATTCGTAGAGAAAAACTCTCTAAATTGAAAGAATTGGGGATAAACCCTTATCCTGCTCCATTATATCCGGTTGATACTACCTCTAAGGACGTAGCCAACCATTATGAAGAAGGTAAACAAGTGGTTGTAGCCGGTAGATTGATGTCGTTGCGTGTGCAAGGGAAAGCCTCGTTTGCTACTTTGCAAGATAGTGAGGGCACGATGCAATTGTACTTCAACCGCGATGAGATGTGCCCTACTGATGATAAAACGCTTTACAATGAGGTGTTCAAAAAGTTATTGGATTTAGGTGACTTTATAGGTGCTGAAGGAACGCTCTTCATTACTAAAATGGGTGAGAAAACCGTGTTGGTGAAGAACTTTACGCTACTTTCAAAAGTATTGCGTCCGCTACCTATGCCTAAGGTAGATGCCGATGGTAAAGTACACGATGCCTTCACCGATCCTGAACAACGCTACCGTATGCGCTATGTAGATTTGGTAGTAAATCCACAAGTGAAAGAAGTGTTTATCAAGCGCACTAAACTCTTCAATGCTATGCGTCAGTTTTTTAACGATGCAGGGTATTTGGAAGTAGAGACGCCAATACTACAAGCTATACCAGGGGGAGCTAGTGCACGTCCGTTTATCACCCATCACAATGCGTTGGACATTCCGCTGTATATGCGTATTGCCAATGAACTTTACTTAAAACGTCTTATTGTAGGAGGTTTTGACGGGGTGTATGAGTTTTCTAAGAACTTCCGCAATGAGGGTATGGATAGAACTCACAACCCTGAGTTTACGGCTATGGAAATTTATGTGGCTTACAAAGATTACCACTGGATGATGGACTTCACTGAACGCTTAATCGAACATTGCGCTATAGCCGTGAATGGTACTACTAAGGCGACCTTTGGTAAACATACAGTAGATTTCAAAGCTCCTTATCCGCGCCTTACGATGACTGATGCTATTAAACAGTTCACAGGCTTTGACATCACTGGAAAGACAGAAGACGAATTGAGAGCTTTTGCACAGTCTATCGGTATTGTGGTAGACGAGGCGATGGGCAAGGGCAAACTGATAGATGAGATATTTGGTGAGAAATGTGAAGGTAACTTCATTCAGCCTACTTTCATCACTGATTACCCCAAAGAGATGTCGCCACTGACCAAAGAACACCGCTACAACCCCGACCTTACTGAACGTTTTGAGTTAATGGTATGCGGTAAGGAGATTGCCAATGCTTATTCGGAATTGAACGACCCTATTGACCAACGTGAGCGCTTTGAAGAACAATTGCGACTCTCAGAAAAAGGCGACGACGAAGCGATGTTCATTGACCAAGATTTCTTGCGCGCTCTTGAATATGGTATGCCACCTACCTCAGGTTTGGGTATCGGTATGGACAGACTTGTAATGTTCCTCACCAATAATGAGAGCATACAAGAAGTGCTTTTCTTCCCACAAATGCGTCCTGAGAAGAAAGAAGTAGAGCTTTCGGAAGACGAGAAAGTAGTGTTTGAACTTTTAAAAACCTCAGAAAGACTGCTTTTAGATGCTCTAAAAACACAAACGGCATTTTCTAACAAGAAATGGGATAAAGCCATTAAAGGTCTTACCAGTAAGAAAGTAGCGAAAGTAGTAAAAGAAGGAGAAGAACTGTTCGTGGAATTAGCAAATTAACAAAATTGAAAATTAGTAAATTATGGACTCTGACAAAGTCTTTTATTGACCATTAACCTTTAATAAATTATTTATTGTTCTTGTAAAAACCAAAGAAAGCGATATAACCGTAGCAAACTACTAAGGTGAGGAATGCTAAGCGGAAACCTATATAGTCGGTAAGAGAACCGTACAGAATAGGCAAGAGTCCGCCACCGACAATCATCGTACAAAGGATACCTGAAGCTTGAGTTTTGAGTTCGTCTATCCCTTCACAAGCAAGCGCAAAGATAGTGGGAAACATCATAGAGTTGAAGAGGCCGATACTTAATAAAGTCCACATTGAGAGCAAACCACCAGTATTGATAGAAAACAAAATAAGAGAGATGACAACTATAGCAAAAGTAATGAGAACTTTGGCGGGAGCAATCCACTTGATGAGATAAACACTGATAAAGCGTCCTAACATAGCACCTCCCCAGTAGAAAGTGAGAAAAACAGCTATAATAGCCTTGGGGTCGGCTGAGGTTAGATGAGGTTTTCCTGCCAATGAGCCAAGCGTTTCTACAATAAAGCAAATAGAGGGGCTCTCTAAAATATCCTTAGTGATGTTCATATCGATGAAGTAGTTTACTGCATAACTTCCTATCACTACTTCAGCACCTACATACAAGAAGATACCTATAGCCCCCAACAGTAAGGGAGTTTTCTTGAGAAGATTCCAATAACTGTCTTTATTTACTTCTTCTTTTATTCTATAAGCATAAGGTAATTTAACTACTGCAAAAACAAATGCTAAAGCAAGTGCCCATAAGGCTATATACAAAAAAGGTAATTGTATAGAAAAGGCTTCTTCACGAAAATAAATAAGCTTATCTGTAGTGTCTAAGGCTTCTATTTCAGCTTCTTTTTTTATCTCGTTGCTCAGTAAGTAAGCGGCTCCAAATATAGGAGCAATAGTAGTGCCTATGGCGTTGAAAGCTTGAGAGAAAGTGAGCCGACGAGGCGTAGTGGCTTCATCGCCTAAGATTACCACATAAGAGTTCATAGCCACTTGGAGGAAAGTAACGCCACAGCCTAATACGAAGATAGCAGTTAAGAATATCCAATATAAGCGTTCCCCGGCAGCAGGATAGAAGAGCAAAGCGCCTAAGGAGATGAGCAAAAGACCTAAGATAATACTCCGCTGATAGCCTATTTTAGTGAGAATAAAACCTGCAGGGATAGAAAAAAATAAGTAAGACAAGAAGAAAGATAGGAGAATATAGGCTACATTGGAATAATGCAACTGAAACACATCACGAAGATGAGGTAATAAAAGCTGTATGAGCACTGTTAAACCTCCAAAAAGTAAGAATAAAAGTGCTACCAGAACAAAGGCTTGGGTATGTTTCTTTTGTCTATTCATTGCTGTATAAGCTCGGTTTAGAGCGCAAATCTACTACAAAAGATTAAAAAATAGTTAAAATTTAACACTTTATTTTTATTGTATACATAACTTAAAACGTACAACATACTTGTATTTAGTGTTTTATGTGTAAGTAGAATCCTTGTTAATAAATATGTTAGAAAATATTTTGACAAATCTGTTGGGGGATATCAAAAAAGTTAGTAACTTTGCTCCGAATAAATAGTACTACTTAGCTCACTACTGACCATAACCACTCGTAACTAATTTAACTAATATAATGAAAAGCTGGTTTTTAAATGTAGCCGTACTTTTTCTCACATCAATGCTTTACTCTCAGCAAGGAGTCATTACTGGGGAAGTAATTGATGGTGATTACAACGCTCCGTTAATGGGAGCAAATGTTTTGGTTAAAGGGACTACCAAAGGAGCTTCTACTGATATGGACGGTAAGTATTCCTTGAATGTAGACTCACCTACTGGAACCTTAGAGTTCTCTTATCTTGGATATGTTACCAAGACAGTTTCCTATAAACTTGTGAATGGTAAAGCGCACGTGCGAATTACCCTTACAAGCGACCAACAAACCCTAGGAGAGGTAATAGTAACAGGTAAAAGCACCTTGTTAGACATTGCACAAGAGCGTAAAACACCTGTGGCGGTATCTACTATTCAAGCTACCGAAATTATAGAAAAATTAGGTACACGAGAACTTCCTGAAGTACTCAATAGAACGCCTTCTGTTTATGCTACAAAAGGGGGTGGTGGCTTCGGCGACTCTAAAATCAATATGCGTGGTTTTGATAGTAAAAACATTGCTGTAATGGTAAATGGTATGCCTGTAAACGATATGGAAGGTGGTACTGTATACTTCAGTAACTGGACAGGGCTTTCAGATGTAACTTCTGCTATGCAGGTACAACGCGGGCTCGGTGCCTCTAAATTGGCTATAGCTTCTGTAGGAGGTACAATGAACTTTATTTTGCGCACTTCGGATATGCAAGAGGGCGGTAGCCTCTTTGCAAGCTATGGAACTAATCAAGAATATAAAGCAGTAGCCTCATACAACACTGGTAAAAGCCTTACAGGCTGGTCTACTTCAGTATTATTTAGCAAAAATTGGGGGCAAAAATATGCTGATGGCACTCAGTTTGATGGTTATGGCTACTATTTTGCATTAGGCTATGAAGCCTCTAAAAAACATAGCTTCCAATTTACCTTTACAGGAGCTCCTCAATGGCATAACCAACGTTCTTCAAGTCCGAGTATTGCTGATGCTCAACGTTATGGAGGAACAGAAGATAAACCTAACCGCAAATACAATCCTGATTTGGGGTATTTAAATGGTGATGAATATTCACTTAGAAAAAATATATATCACAAACCAGTAGCAATGCTCAACTGGGATTGGACAATGAATGAAAGAACCTCTCTCAGTACTGTGTTTTATGCTTCTTTAGGTCGTGGTATGGGAGTGAATTCTACCGGTGAAGCTCATTCAATAGCAGGTGGTAAATTGCAACGCCATTTCTTAAATTCACTTCGTACAGCTGATGGACTTATCGATTTTGACAAAGCTGTGAAATACAATAACGGAGAGGCTGTAGAAGGACTTTTGCCTATGCAAAATCCAAAACAAGCCGGAAAAAGTGTGTCTATACCTAAACCAGGAGGAGGAACTCTTAAAGCTAGTAACCAAGGTTATATTATGAATGGTTCTGTAAATTCACACAACTGGTATGGAGTGCTTACAAATTTACAACACCAAATTAATGACCACTTCACTGTGAATATGGGGTTAGATGGTCGTTACTATTATGGTTACCACCACCAAGTTGTTACAGACCTTTTAGGGAATGATAGCTATGCTGATAGTAAAAATGAAAATCTAACAGCGCCAAATCTTATTACTTCTGCTAAATCTACTAATCTTAACTGGAATCCATTTAGCACTGTAGCTCCTTTAAATGAAAGAATAGGTTATAGCAACGATGGAGAAGTAAAATGGTATGGTCTTTTCTCTCAATTTGAATACTCTGATGATCATTTTTCAGCCTTCATACAAGGATCTACTTCTTTGCAGTCATATCAACGTATAGACGAATTTATCAAACCAGGTAAATTGGCTGTAAAAAATAATCCTAATACAGCAATGTCTACAAAAACAGGCTTTAAAAATCTTGTAGGTTATAACATCAAAGGGGGTGTGAACTATAATATTAATGAACATCATAACATATATGCAAACACTGGCTATTATTCTAAACAACCATTGTTTAACGCTGTATATCCTAACTATTTGAACTATGTAAACCCTGCTCTTACCAATGAAAAAATATTTGGTGTTGAAGCTGGATATGGATTTAAGTCTAACTTCTTGAATGCAAACTTGAATCTTTACTATACTTCTTGGAAAGATCGTTACCTCCGCAAATCAAATAACTTGCACGTAGGAGGAAATACCATCACAGCTTATGCTAATATTTTAGGTATTAAAGAAGTACACCAAGGAGTGGAATTAGATTTCAAAGCTAATATCACTGAGTACCTAAAACTCAACGGTATGTTCTCTTTGGGTGATTGGTTCTACAAAGGAGATGCTGCGGGAACTCTTACAAATGAAAATAATAACCCTGTAGATTTCCAAGGGAATGAAGTGCCTGCAGGAAGCGCTGCCGAAATTAAACTCTTTTTGGATGGTGTGAAAGTAGGTGAATCAGCACAAACTACAGCTTCATTAGGGGTATCAGTATTGCCTGTTAAAGGATTTAATATAGATTTAGATTGGCGTTATGTAGATAATTTGTATTCAAATCTTAATATAGGTAATTTTACTACTAAAGCTGAAGCCGATAAAGGAGCAGTTAAATTGCCAGGTTATAACTTGTTTGATCTATCAGCTTCTTATAGATGGAAACTTACAGATAGTCAACGGCTCACTTTCTCAGCTCACGCTTATAACTTACTCGATACTTACTATATTTTAGAGTCTTATACCAGTAATCACGTTACCAATACAAGCAAAACTTATAAAGGTATTGATGTTACTAACCGTGTATATTTTGGCGATGGTCGTACCTTTAGCTTTGGAGTACGTTACAACTTCTAAACAGGTAAAACCAGCGAACAGGAGTGGCTGAATCTGAGTAACAGCTAACAAAGGCTATCCATTCATTTGGGTAGCTTTTTTATTGGTGAATGCCACAAATTAGCAAAATTTTCATACCTTTGCTCCCTCATTGTTAATTATCAATTCTTAATTATTCATTGTAAGATATGTTACGATTCGCAAAAGAATATAAATCTATTTATGAAATCTTTGAGACTTATATGCACTCATCAGACTATGAAGATATTGACTTCGTGTTTGATGTAGTGAACTACTTCCGCCGTAAGAGTAACAACAAAAAGACTCCCCTCAATATTGATGAACTCATCGTTGAAATCAAACACAAACCCGAGTGCATCGCTTTCTTCAAGGAAAAGCTCCACAACGTATTTGCTAATAAACAAAAAGTAATTCTTTTTACTGACGCAGGTCTGCTGAACAGTGTTTCTTTCTTCAAAGAATTGCGTCGCCGTATCAGTCGTCAGCTTTTGCCCGACCAGCCTTCGGAAGAGAATATACAATACGTACTCAACCAACTCTTCTACCGTCCTTCCGATGTGAAATGGGTACATCAAATTCCTTTAGATAACTGGAAAGAACTCTTTGAAATACTTGCTGTATCTACTTTCTATGAGGATAGTGAGAGCAAAACTACTTCCAAGCAAATCCTTTTGGCGATAATGATTCTCTCCCAACGTATGGGAGGGCTCGCCTTGCAAACTGATGTGCGCCGTATGGTGCCTGAATATGCTCACCTCAATAGTCCCTTTATTGCTCTCGACGATGAGCTGAACAATCTTGCACGTACTCTTTCCAAGGAAGATAACCCTTATCTATACATACAAGACCACGAACTCGATTATAAACAGCTGAATATCCTAGCTGGTCAGTGTGAGGATTTCGTAAACAAAGCTGATGCCAATACTTCTAAATATGGGGTGAGTTTCAGTGTGAACCAAACTCTTTTGCTCATTCGTCAGCAAATAAAACGCATCAAGCGACTTTATAACTACCTGTTTATAGAAAAAGAAGCTGATAAATGTGAAAAAACGATTGCCTTCTACTTAGATATGGTGAAAACTAATTCTAAGAAGAACAATATTCGAAAACTGATAGATGATAGTGTTTATAACATTACCTACGAGATTACGAACTATACCGGCAAGACCGGTGAACACTATATTACTTCTACTGCTGGTGAGTACTTCAAGATGCTTAAAACAGCTTTGTGGGGTGGCGTTATCGTGGGGTTTATGTGTTTGGTAAAACTCTATATGTCGATGCAACCTGACCAAAGTGATTTTTTTCGTGCCCTAAACTACAGTTTTAACTACGCTATTGGTTTTGTGCTCATCTACCTCACAGGGTCTACTTTGGCTACCAAGCAACCTGCAATGACGGCTTCTACGATTGCTAAGACTTTAGAGAGCCTCAGCGACAACGATAACAATAAGGAAAAACAGAAACACTATACCGAGTTCTCAGCACTCTTCACGCGTTTGTTCCGTTCGCAGTTCATCGCCTTTGTAGGCAATGTGTTTGGAGCTTTCCCTGTGTCTATGTTTTTGGCGATAGGAATGAGTTATCTCAGTGGTTATAATATCGCTACCAAAAAGAGTTTACATCTCTTGGAAGACCTGAATATATGGCACACCCCTGTATTTTTGCACGCTTGTATTGCAGGGATATTTCTGTTCTTATCAGGTATTATAGCAGGCAACGTAGCTAGTGTAAACAACTTTAACAACTTCTATTATCGTCTTTCCGAACATCCCTTTCTTAAAGGCTTCTTTGGTAAAGTACGTATGCAACGCGTTGCTAACTGGATGCAACAAAAGTGGCCGAGTGTCGTCTCAAATATTTGGTTTGGAGTCTTTATGGGAAGTGCGTGGGCAATAGGTCATTTCTTCGGTTTGCCCATCGATATACGCCACATCACCTTTGCCAGTGGTAATTTAGCTTATGGCTTGTATGGTATGAATTTTATCATTAGCTTAGAGAATATCCTTTGGTGTATTTTAGGGATAGGCATCATCGGTTTAGGTAACTTTATTGTGAGTTTTGGTCTGTCGCTATGGATAGCCTTACGTTCTCGTGAAGTCCCTGCTTCGGAACTAAAATATTTAGGTCGTTGCGTATGGAGAGCCTTTAAAGCACATCCCAGAGCCTTTTTCTTTCCTGTAAAGGAGAAAGAATAAAAGAATATTCAAATGAAACACATCGAAGAAAAATTAGCTGAACGTGAGGCTCACAATGCCTTACGCAGTCTCAAACAACGCCATTTTGCTATTGATTTCTACTCCAATGATTATATAGGATTCAGTATAAATTCTGAGATTACTAAACGCATCTCTCAATTACTCCCTCAGCAAACGGCTCCTCACGGGGCTACAGGCTCGCGATTGCTCTCGGGTAACTTGCCTATCTTTTCCGAAACCGAAAGCTATATAGCTCATTTTCATAACGCCAAAACGGCTCTTTTGTACAATTCGGGCTATGATGCCAATGTGGGATTCTTCTCCTGTATTGTAGGGCGAGGTGATATTATCTTATACGATAGTTACAGTCACGCTTCTATACGCGACGGTATTTCACTGAGTTTAGCCAACTCCTATAAGTTTAAACATAATGATTTAGACGATTTAGAAAAGCTCTTAAAAAAGTTTGCTTCCCCTGATAAAACGGTGCTCATCGTTACTGAAACAGTTTTTTCAATGGACGGTGATAGTCCTGATTTGGTGCGTTTGGTAACATTAGCAAAGCAGTATGGGGCTTATATAGCGGTAGACGAAGCTCACGCCATAGGAGTATTTGGCAAACACGGCTGTGGATTGGTGCAAGCATTGGGGTTAGAAGAAGAAATTTTTGCCCGCATCGTTACCTTCGGGAAAGGCTTAGGAGCACACGGAGCTGCTGTTTTAGCTTCAGATGAGGTGATACAGTATTTAGTGAACTTTTCACGCTCTTTCATATATACTACTGCTATGAGTCCACATAGTGTGGCAACTATTAGGGCAGGATATGAGACCTTACAGACAACTAAATCAATAGAACAACTGCATCATAATATACAGTATTTTAAAACGCAAATTGCCAAATACAAAATACAAGGTTTTATTCCTTCTGATTCAGCCATTCAAGCCATAGTAGTAGCAGGCAATGAACGAGTGAAAGCACTTGCCGAAGTACTACAAGCCCAAGACATAGGCGTATTACCGATTTTAGCGCCCACCGTACCTGCGGGACAAGAACGGTTGAGAATATGCTTGCACAGTTTTAATACCGAACAAGAGATAAATATTTTAATTAGTCAATTGGCCAGTTTGTCAATTATCTGATTAGAGAATCAATTTTTACCAAAGTTTTTTAATTGTCTGTCGTGCTACGACTCGTCATTATAGTATTGTGGTATTATCAAAGCTGAATCCATTTAGCAAGTCTGTGGTCTTCATACGTTTTTTAGCAGGTAATTGCAATTCTAATAGCTGTATATAACCATCTTTCACAGCTACACGTAGTCCCTTTTTATCTACTAAGAGTTCCCCAATAGGATATTGATGAGAGACAGGTTCGAAAAGAACATCATATACTTTTACATTTAACACTTCTCCTTTTTGTACAAACGCTGTCCACGCAGTAGGGTAGGGGCTCATTCCCCTCACTAAACGCTCTATTGTCATTCCTTCCGCTTGCCAATCTATCTTGCAGGTCTCTTTGTATATCTTAGGAGCTTCGGCAAAGGTTACTTCTTTGTTTTGTGGTTGGGTAGAGCAAGAACCTTCTGCAATGCTATCTACGGTTTTTAGTACCAATTCAGCACCTTGCACCATTAGTTTGTCGTGTAAGGTGCCCGCTGTTTCGTGAGACTCAATAGGTGTAACCTCTTGTGCGATAATAGCTCCCGTATCAATCTTCTCGTCTATAAAGAAAGTCGTTACCCCTGTTTCCTTTTCCCCGTTGATAATTGCCCAGTTGATGGGAGCAGCTCCTCGATAGTTAGGTAAAAGAGAGGCGTGCAGATTGAATGTGCCGTATTTAGGCAATCGCCATACCACTTCGGGCAACATACGGAAGGCTACTACTATTTGCAAATCGGGTTGTAAGGCTTTCAGTGCATTTACAAAAGTTTCATCTTTTAGTTTTATGGGTTGTAACACCGGTATCCCTTTGCTTTCGGCATAGAGTTTCACCGGCGACAGGTGTAGCTTCTGTCCGCGTCCCGAAGGTTTATCGGCTACCGTTACTACACCTACTACGTTGTAATGGTTCTCTACTAATGCTTTTAGCGACGCCAACGCAAAGTCAGGTGTCCCCATAAATACAATTCTCATTTTATCACTTGTCATCTTTTTTACCTTTTACCTTATAATCTTTTAATTGTCTCAGAGGCTTATTTTCTTATTTCAGTTAAGCGATGAGCTCGTTTTTAGCTTTGATTTATTTTGCGCAAAAATATAAAATTTGGTATTAATAGTAAAGTTTTTTGTAGTAAAACTTTTAATACGAGTTATTATTGGTTGTTCTTTTGTCCCTTAGAGTTAAATAACATCAATTCAATATAACAAAATTCTATTTTTCATTCTCCTTTCCCGTCACTAATTTCCCCTTTTTCGTCATACTTTCTCCTAGTGCCTATGGTCTATAGTCCAGAACTTCTCACTCCATTTACTAATTTCCAAATTTGCTAATTCTCTAATTTCCAGACCCGTCTATTATCTTTCCGTCATACTTCTTCCTAGTGCCTATGGCCTAAGGTCTAGCACCTATTTCTCTTTCTTTCGCCTCGAAACCCCGTTTTTAACATTTTTATTATTGTTGTATTATAGTGTTAATCAACTTTTTATATACCCTTTCTATAACAATCATCCAAGATTCGTATAAGCTTCCTATAAGCTCCCTATAAGCTAACCATACCCTCCTAACGACCATTTCTCACCGAAATCACTCTTAACTCACTTTCGAACTTCTCTGTTTTCTTCCGATAGCTCTAACCCTCTATCGCCCGTGTGACTCGCACCTCCCACCTGTCTGACTCTCGTTCTACAAGTCCGCCTCTGCTGGTGCATTTCTTGTAGTTCGTGTCCCATTTACTAAGCTCCAAATTTGCTAATTTGCCAATTAGTTTGTACTTTTGCACCAAATTATATTTACTCAACAGAAATAAAGCAAATGAATATATTACGATTTATCACCGCAGGTAGCGTAGACGACGGTAAAAGTACCCTTATAGGTCGATTGTTATACGATAGCAAAAGTATTTTAGCCGACCAGCTCGAAGCATTGGAACAACAATCAAAAAATAAGAACGACGATGGTATCGACCTCGCTATCATCACCGACGGGCTCCGTGCTGAACGCGAACAAGGGATTACTATCGATGTAGCCTACCGCTACTTTGCTACTCCCAAACGCAAATTTATCATCGCCGATGCTCCTGGTCATACCCAATACACCCGCAATATGATTACGGGGGCTTCTAATTCCGAGCTCATAATCATTTTGGTAGATGCTCGCAATGGAGTAACCGAACAAACTCGTCGCCACTCAATCATCGCCTCCCTGCTCAATATCCCAGAGGTAGTGGTAGCCGTAAACAAGATGGACTTGGTAGGTTATAGCGAAGAGATGTTTAACAATATCAAGCAAGAGTACGAAGAGATTGCCAAACGTTTAGGATTGAAGAGCGTGCACTATTTCCCTATTTCGGCTTTTGTAGGCGATAATATCGTTAATACCACTGAGGCAATGCCTTGGTACAAAGGTAATTCGCTTTTAGACTTTTTGGAAACTGTAGAAATTAGCAAAGACAACTATGACCAACCTCGTTTTCAGGTGCAGTATGTAATACGCCCACAAACCGAAGCTTTACACGATTACCGCGGTTATGCGGGAGAAGTCATTTCGGGCACTTATCGCAAAGGTGATGCGATAATAGTAGAACCAGAAGGTATTACTACAAAACTCAGTAAGATAGAGTATAACGGCGAAGAAGTTGCAGAAGCAAAGGCAGGTGACCCAGTAGTACTACACATCGAAGACGATATCGATATTTCTCGTGGCGACTACTTTGCCAAACAAGGAGCAGAGCCTCAGCAAGGACAAGATATCGAGGCTATTGTATGCTGGATGGATAAACGAGAATTGCGCGAAGGCAATAAATATTTGTTGCAACAGCGTAGTAAACTTGTAAAGGCAATTGTGAAGGAAATAGAGTATAAAATAGATGTCAATACCCTCAACCAAACTGAAGGTGTAGAAAGTGTAAAACTCAATGAAATCGCAAAAATCCGACTCAAAACGGCTTCCCCATTAGTATACGACGCTTTCCAAAGCAATCCTCCAATGGGTAGTGCTATCCTTATCGATGAGACCAGCAACGCTACCGTAGGAGCTGTGATGATAGATGCTAATAATAAGATATTATAAGAGTTTTATTTGATTGATATAAAAAAGCACAAAACAGATATTTCTTGTTTTGTGCTTTTATAGTTTTTTGTAAAAATACTAAAAAAAATCATCTAATAGTGTCCCAAATTCTCTTTTACATTTGTAAAGTAAAGCTCTTGAGATACCAATATTTGATTTAGGTCTATCTAAAGCGGTGATAGAAAAGAATTTACCTAAAGCTGAAATCATCAGCATAAACGTAATTTTATCTGTTTCAATAAGGATATAATCTAACTCCAATTTTCCTAAACCATTACCATCTACAACTTTCTTTACTTGATCAACAATAGTAAGGTGAAAAGCAGAGCCTTGCTCAATTATCCTTGAAGCTTCCTCATTAGCAGAAGCTTTACTTAAGATAGAACCATCAGTACTGCTCAAAATTCCATAGAAAAGGAATCCTGGCATTCCTGCTTTCATATCTTGACAGTGAGCATCAAGCATTTGTTGTAGTTGTGCACCTGTCAGTTGTACTTCCGTATCTGTTTTTACGTCTGTACTTTTTGGTTGTAATACTGTATCTGCCATAATCTATGATTTTTTAATCGAGGCAAAGGTATAATATTTTTTTAATAAAAAGAAATTTTTTACAAAAAATCTTTTTTCTATTTTTTGGATAAATATAAAATCTAATGTTAATACAAAGAAAATCAATAGTTAACACTGTAATAAAGTTATTGTTCAAAAGTATGAAATACTGCAGAATTATTTCTGTGAAAAGAAAAAATACTGTAAGTATAAAACGGATATTAATTATTTTATATAAGGAAAATTTAGGCGTCAAACTTGTTTTTTTATATGAATATATAGGATTATTTAATTTATTGTTGTATCTTTGTCCAAGTTTTTTACGATAGAAAAATTACTATTAGACACAAAGTAAATATGAAAATATAGTTTTGTAATAGAATGAATATTATTTTATCTTTAAAAGTATATAACACAAATATATGATAACACATAAATTAACCTCAGAACAAGCAATGGCACTCGAAAATCAGTACGGTGCCCATAACTATCACCCACTACCCGTCGTGCTCTGCAAAGGACAAGGGGTATATGTGTGGGACGTCGAAGGCAAACGCTACTACGATTTTCTTTCGTCTTACTCTGCCGTAAACCAAGGTCACTGCCACCCGCGTATTATCAAAGCGCTTACTGACCAAGCACAAACTCTTACACTCACTTCTCGCGCTTTCTACAACGATAAGCTCGGAGTGTATGAAAAGTACGTAACCGAGTATTTTGGCTTCGAGAAAGTCCTCCCGATGAATACAGGGGCTGAAGCGGTAGAAACAGCTATTAAAATATGTCGCAAATGGGCTTACGAACAGAAAGGGGTGCCTGAAAGTGCTGCCATCATCATCGTATGTGACCAGAACTTTCACGGGCGTACCACTACAGTTGTATCTTTTTCATCTGATAAAAATGCGCGTAAGAACTTTGGACCTTATACACCTGGTTTTGTTTCCGTTCCTTACAACGATTTAGTCGCTTTGGAGAAAGTTCTTGCTGATAATAAAGCAACAGTAGCAGGCTTTTTAGTAGAACCTATACAAGGTGAAGCTGGTGTATACGTCCCTTCCGAGGGGTATTTAAGCGGAGCAAAAGCCTTATGCGAAAAGTATAATGCACTTTTTATCGCCGATGAGGTACAAACAGGAGTAGCGCGTACCGGGAAACGTTTGGCAGTAGACCACGAGAATGTAAAACCAGATATATTGGTACTGGGGAAAGCTCTTAGTGGTGGGGTGTATCCCGTGAGTGCAGTCCTTGCCGATGACCGTATTATGCACGTGATTAAAGCTGGACAACACGGTAGTACTTTTGGAGGCAATCCTTTGGCAGCAGCCGTAGCGATTGAAGCCTTACAGGTAGTAAAAGATGAGCATTTGACTGAAAATGCCGCTCGTTTGGGTGAGATTTTTCGCAAAGAAATCAGCAACTATATCAAAACCTCAAAAATAGCTACCTTAGTACGTGGTAAAGGGCTCCTAAATGCGGTGGTTATCAACGATACAGAAGAGAGTGACACTGCTTGGAATATCTGCCTAAAGATGCGCGATAATGGGTTGCTCGCTAAACCTACTCACGGCAATATCATTAGATTTGCTCCGCCATTGGTAATGAATGAAACGGAATTAAGAGAGTGTATTGCTATTATTATCAATGCTTTAAAAGCGTTTGAAAAGTAATACGCTATATTGCATACAGATAAAAAGCTACCTAATATTTTAGGTAGCTTTTTATTTATACAGAAATATTTTGTACATTTGCCCCATAGGAACAAAATTCATTTTATAAAATAGAAAATTATGTATAATTTATTAAAAGGAAAAAGAGGCATCATCTTTGGTGCCTTAGACGAAAATTCTATTGCTTGGAAAACAGCAGAACGTGTACACGAAGAAGGTGGTAAGTTTGTACTTACCAATGCTCCCGTAGCAATGCGTATGGGACAAATAAAAAACTTAGCCGAAAAAACAGGCTCTGAAATTATTCCTGCCGACGCTACCAATATGGACGATCTCCAAAACTTGGTAACCAAAGCTATAGAGATTTTAGGGGGTAAGTTGGATTTTGTGTTGCACTCTATCGGTATGTCGGTAAATGTGCGCAAAAACATTCCTTATACCGAGTCTAACTATGTGAACACTGAAAAAGGTTGGGACGTTTCAGCACTTTCTTTTCACAAAGTATGCCAAGTGCTTTATAAGAATGATGCAATGAACGAGTGGGGTAGTATTGTTGCCCTTACTTATATGGCAGCACAACGCACCTTCCCTGATTATAACGATATGGCTGATAATAAAGCCTACTTAGAATCTATTGCGCGTAGTTTTGGCTATTTCTTTGGTAAAGACAAGAAAGTGCGAGTGAATACCATTTCACAATCACCTACCGCTACTACTGCAGGACAAGGCGTAAAAGGTTTTGATGGTTTTATCGCCTACGCTGATGCTATGTCACCACTGGGTAATGCCACCGCTCAAGATTGTGCCAATTATACGGTATCTCTCTTCTCCGATCTTACTCGTAAAGTAACAATGCAAAACCTCTTCCACGATGGAGGCTTCTCTAATACTGGTGTAAGCAACGAAGTAATTGAACGATTTACTAAGTAGTAGTTAGAAATTGGTTGTTAGTAGTTAGAAAACTAACGGCTAATAACTACTGACTAATAACTAATGAAATGAAGTATCTTTTCATTTATTTAGTACGCTTTTATCAAGTAGCCATTTCGCCACTCAAGCCTCCTACGTGCAGGTATACCCCTACCTGCTCGCAATACACTTTAGAAGCCTTGCAAAAGTACGGTTTTTTTAAAGGAGGCTGGTTGGCAATTAAGCGTATATGTAGTTGCCACCCTTGGGGAGGAAGTGGCTATGACCCCGTACCTTAAATAAACAATAAAAATGCTTTGGGAAAACTTACTCTCTCTTAACAAATATGGTGATACTAGTCTTCGTTTGCGAAAAAATGAAGATGAAACACGACTCAGTTTTGATATGGATTATGACCGTGTGGTCTTTTCAAGTGCTTTTCGTAGTTTACAAGACAAAACACAAGTAATTCCGCTTTCAAAAACAAGTTTTGTGCACACACGTCTTACACATAGTATTGAGGTGTCGGTAGTGGGGCGTAGTTTAGGGCGTGCTGTGGGTAAACACGTGCTCACCAAATATCCTCACTTGCGCGAATTGGGTTACCAAACTAATGATTTTGGAGCCATTATTGCAGCAGCTGCGGTAGCACACGATATTGGTAATCCACCTTTTGGACACAGTGGTGAAAAGGCTATAGGAGAGTTTTTTCAATTCAAAAAAGGAACTGCTATCAAACATTTACTCACAGAAGCCGAGTATGCTGATTTGTGTAGTTTTGAAGGGAATGCCAATGGCTTTAGAATCCTTAATGAAACACGTTTGGGGGCAGAGGGGGGCTTACGGCTTACTTATGCTACCTTAGGAGCTTTTACTAAGTATCCTAAAGAATCACTACCTGTGCGTCCTACTGACCGTATAGCTGATAAGAAATATGGTTTTTTCCAAGGCGATAAAAAATTCTTCAAAGAGGTGGCTGAAACTTTAGGACTAAAATCTAATAGTGTAAATGGTGAATTGCGTTATGCACGTCATCCCTTAGCTTTCTTGGTAGAGGCAGCCGACGATATCTGTTATACTATTATAGACTTTGAAGACGGTATCAACTTAGGACTTATCAGCGAAGATGTAGCCTTAGAGTATTTAGGTGGTATCATCTCAGATAAGATAAATACTCATAAATATAGCAAACTGCAAACTAAAGAAGAACGTATTGCTTATTTGCGTGCAGTTGCTATAGGAGCTTTGATACAAGATGCTACCGACATCTTCTTGCAAAATGAAGATGCAATCTTGGCAGGAGAATTTCACCAGTCGCTTTTATATGATAGTAAATATCGCCACCAAATCACTGATGTAATAAATTGTAGTGTGGAACGTATATATCAATCCGATGAGGTAGTAGAAAAAGAAGTATCGGGCTATGTGGTTTTACAACATTTATTAGATATCTTTTTTACAGCTATTATCAATCAAGAAAATGGACGTGAGACATCATTTGATAAACTTTTGCTCAAAAAGTTACCTGAAAAGTATCGAAAAAATGGCTCGTTATATGACAAAGTGATGGGCATTACTTGTTATATTACAAGCCTTACCGATAGTAATGCAGTGGAATTACATCTAAAAACAGCCAATACAACCTTTAATATCTAATATTTTAATATGTTTATTATCAGATATATTATAAAGAAAGATTAAAAAAAGTTAAAAAAAACGCTCTAAAAATTTGCAAGTAATAAAAAAAGTAGTACCTTTGCAACCGCAATGAAGAAATGAATTGCACAAAATTACTGAAGGTCTGGTAGTTCAGCTGGTTAGAATACATGCCTGTCACGCATGGGGTCGCGGGTTCGAGTCCCGTCCAGACCGCTTCATAAGATTTAGTTGTGTTGTTTTGTGTAAATATTTTTACACGGGTTTATAGTAAACCAATGAAAGCTTTCCTTTCTCCAAGGAGAGCTTTTCTTTTTAAGTGAGATTTAGAATATAATTTTCCTTAATTCTCTAATAATAAAAAAGCTACCTATAAACTTTATAGGTAGCTTTTTAGAATTTTAATTATTAATCTAATCCTCGTGTTCTTCTAAATAAGCTTTTCTTACCTTTTTAAACAGCTCTGATGAATACACAAAATCAGTAACTGCTTCGTTATCGGTGCGGAAAATAGTTTCTTTAGTGCCTTCCCATTCTTTATAACCATTTTTTAGGAATACAATCTTAGCCCCTATTTCCATTACTGAGTTCATATCGTGAGTATTGATTACGGTGGTGATGTTAAACTCTTCAGTAATTTCCTGAATAAGGTTGTCTATCACAATAGAGGTCTTAGGGTCTAGTCCTGAGTTAGGTTCATCGCAAAATAGATAGTTGGGTTGGTTTACAATCGCACGAGCAATAGCAACCCGTTTCTGCATACCTCCAGAAATTTCTGATGGTAATTTATCATCAGCATTTACTAAGTTTACACGGCTCAATACTATATTAGCACGCTCACGTATTTCTTCAGGTGTTTTCTGAGAAAACATCTTCAAAGGGAACATCACATTCTCGAGCACTGTCATAGAGTCGAATAAAGCGCTCCCTTGGAATACCATTCCCATTTTTTGACGCAAGGCTACTCGTTCTTTACGTTTCATATCAGCGTACTTCACTCCATCGTAGATAATGTCACCTGAATCAGGGGTAAAAAGACCTAAAAGTGATTTGAGAAACACAGTTTTACCTGAACCACTTTGCCCGATAATCAGATTTGTTTTACCTTTTTCAAAAGTAGTAGAAATACCTTTGAGCACTTCAGTTCCGTTAAAAGATTTATGTAAATTTTCTACTTGTATCATATTTCTGCTGAAGCTACCACTGCCTCTTTGTTTATTTTCTTCACCAAGCCTTGTAGCACTTTGCCAGGTCCTACTTCAATAAATTCGGTAGCGCCATCAGCAATCATCTGTTGTACACTTTGTGTCCATTTCACAGGAGCAGTAAGTTGCTTGATGAGGTTCTTTTTAATGTTAGCTTCATTGCTTACAGCCGTAGTAGTTACATTTTGGTATACTGGACAAAGCGGTTTATGGAAAGTCGTTTGCTCAATCGCTGCTGCCAATTCTTCTTCGGCAGGTTTCATCAGTACTGAGTGAAAAGCTCCGCCTACAGGCAATACAAGAGCACGCTTAGCTCCTGCTTCTTTCATCTTTTCGCAAGCTGCTTCTACAACTTTGAGTTCACCTGAAATCACCAACTGACCTGGGCAATTATAGTTGGCAGGGGTTACAATTCCGTCAACTGTTGCACAAAGTTCTTCAACCTTACTATCGTCTAAGCCTAATACGGCAGCCATTGTACCAGGTTGTAATTCGCAAGCCTTTTGCATAGCGGTAGCACGTTTGGCTACTAATTGCAAACCATCTTCAAATGAGAGGGCTTCATTGGCTACTAAAGCAGAAAATTCACCTAATGAATGTCCTGCAACCATTTGAGGAGCAAAATTTTTACCGAGTACTTTGCTAAGGATTACTGAGTGCAAGAAGATAGCAGGCTGGGTAACTTTGGTTTGTTTGAGGTCTTCATCAGTACCGCTAAACATTATATCAGTAATGGAGAAGCCGAGAATGCCATTAGCCACTTCAAAGAGAGCTTTGGCTTCAGCAGATTTTTCGTATAAGTCAAACCCCATACCTACAAATTGGGCTCCTTGACCAGGGAAGATGTATGCTTTCATTTATTTATATTTTTATAAGATTGAAAGTACAAAGATATTACTTTTCTATAAGAATGCCAAATATCTGTGCTAAAATATCTTTAGCGACTTCTTCTTTGCTTTTTAAAGGAAAACTGATTTGTGTTTCTTTAGTAATAAAAGTAACTTTATTAGTATCGGTACTAAAGCCCGCTCCTGCATCTCGTAACGAGTTGAGTACAATACCATTTAAATTCTTTTTCTCCAATTTGGTTTGGGCATTGGCAACTTCATTTTCGGTCTCTAAGGCAAAACCTATAAGCGTCTGAGTAGTTTTGATTTTCCCTAAAGATGCTAATATATCGACGGTAGGCACTAAGATTAGACTGAGATTACCGCCTTTCTTTTTAATTTTTTCGGAGGCTACAGTTTCAGGCGTATAGTCAGCCACAGCAGCGGCGAGGATAGCGATATCACAAGTGGGAAATTCGGTTACAGCAGCTTCGTACATTTGTTGAGCGCTTACCACCCTATGCAAGTGAATTTGTGAGTGAATATTCTTTTCAGAAGATGGTCCTAATATTAAATGTACCTCAGCTCCTTGTCGTACAGCTTCATTAGCAAGGGCAATCCCCATTTTGCCAGAAGAAAAGTTTCCTATAAAACGCACAGGGTCGATTGCTTCGTAAGTAGGGCCTGCGGTGATAAGTATTTTTTTACCCTTAAGAGGAAGATTTTTGGAGAGGGTATTCTCTAAAAACAGGACTATATCTTCGGGTTCAGCCATACGTCCTTGCCCTACAAGTCCGCTAGCAAGTTCGCCATAAGTTGCGGGAATGATATGATTACCAAAAGACTTTAATTTAATTAAATTCTCTGTAACCGTAGGGTGGGCATACATATCCAAATCCATTGCAGGGGCGATGAATACGGGTGCTTTAGCAGAGAAATAGGTAGCCAACAGTAAGTTATCACATACACCGTGAGCCATTTTAGCAATGGTATTAGCCGTAGCAGGAGCGATGAGCATCGCATCTGCCCATAGAGCTAACTCTACGTGGCTATGCCAATTGCCCTCGGGAGAGGAAAAATTTGTTAGCACAGGGTTTTTAGATACTGTACTGAGGGTAAGAGGTGTTACAAACTCTTTTGCATTCTCAGTGAGAATTACCTTTACATTGTGCTCCTTTTTGGTGAGTAAGCGTATTAATTGAGGTGTCTTATAAGTCGCTATACCCGCAGTGATACCAAGTACGATATTCATAATTCAGAAATATAATTAGAAAAAGGCTCTAAACGGCAAGCGAATGCTTACTGCTTAAAGCCTAACAAATAATCTATAAATACCCAATTCTATTCGGCTTCACGGTAATAAATCTTACCTTCGAGCCATTCTTTTACAGCAATAGCTTGTGGTTTAGGCAAGCGCTCATAAAAGCGAGATACCTCTATTTGTTCTTTATTCTCAAAGATTTCCTCCAAGCTATCATTATTAGTAGCGAAAGCCTCTAATTTTTCTACTAATTCCTTTTTAATTTCGGCATTTATTTGGTTAGCTCTTTTAGCAATAATAGAGATAGCTTCATAAATATTACCCGTAGGTGCTTCTATAGCCGATTTGTTATAAGTAACAGTAGTGGTAGGAGCATCTATTTTCTTAAAATCCATAATGTAATGATATTATTTTTGTGATGTAAAATTTTTTAATGATGTGTTTATTTTCGTAAGCATATTCTCTGCTTCCTTTTTGTATTTAGTTTCAGGGTAGGCACGCAATAAGTTGTCGTAAGCTTCTTTAGCGGTATTGAGGCGTTCTTCTTTCTTAGTTTCTATACTGTTTATAGCCCACTCGTAAGCTGAATGCAAACGTGTGTACAACGCATCTTCTCTAAAGACACTACCTGGGTTATTGGTCAAAAAGTTGTCTAACGACTTCATTGCTGCTTGATAGTCGCGTATTTGGTCGTATTGTTTAGCTATTTCAAACTCTTTTTTCTCTAAGCGAGTTACCAAGTCTAAGGCTAGCTCGTTAGCTTCTTTAGCATATTCACTATCAGAGTATCTATCCAAAAAGTATTGTAATTTCTCTAGAGCCTGATAGGTATAAGTTTGGTCTACACTATATTTAGGAGTTTCCAAGTAAAGCGATTTTGCTTCTAAGAAAGCCGACTCTGTAGCTTTTTCGCTACGAGGATATAATTTCTGAAGTCGTTCAAACTGATAAGACGCCAAACTGTATTGTTTTAGCTGATAGTAAGAATCTCCAAACATATAATAAATACGTTCTCCTTGTGGCTTACCCGCATATTCTGAAGCTATTTGTTCAAAAAGGCGTGTCGCTTTTTTATATTTTTTAGCCTTATATAGCTTTTCAGCCTCAGTGTATTTTACGCTTCCTTCTTTTGATTTCAAGGTTTTTTGATACTCTCCACACGAAGTAAAGAGCACAGTCAGCAGACCGATGATGATATATTTTTTTATTAACATTCGGCAAAAATAAAAAGTTTTTCTGATATAACAAAATTATGTGAGCATTCCTCCATCAACATTGAGCACTTGCCCTGTGATGTAAGCCGACATTTCAGAGGCTAAAAACACACAAGCATTCGCTACGTCTTCGGGTTGTCCGCCACGTTTTAGGGGGATAACATCACGCCAGCCTTGTACTACTTTTTCGTCAAGTACAGCTGTCATTTCGGTTTCTATAAAGCCTGGAGCGATAGCATTGCAACGGATATTTCGAGAGCCTAACTCTAAGGCAATCGATTTGGTAAAGCCGATAATTCCCGCTTTAGAAGCCGCATAGTTTGACTGTCCAGCATTGCCTTTCACGCCCACCACACTACTCATATTGATAATAGAACCTTTACGTTGTTTAAGCATAATGCGCTGTACCGCTTTGGTCATATTAAACACCGATTTGAGATTTACTTCTATTACCTTATCAAAATCTTCTTCACTAATGCGCATCAGTAGGTTGTCTTTAGTGATACCTGCGTTGTTTACTAGAATATCAACTGTGCCAAATTCGGCTACTACGGCATCTACAAATTCTTGCGACTGTGCGAAGTTAGAAGCATCGCTTTGGTAGCCTTTTACTTTCACACCTTTTGTAGCTAATTCTTTCTCTAATGCCATTGCAGCATCCACTGACGAACTGTACGAAAAAGCAATGTTTGCCCCGTGGGAAGCAAATACTTTGGCTATACCACACCCAATGCCTCTACTAGCACCAGTGATAATAGCTGTTTTCCCTTCTAATAATTTCATATTACTAATTGTTAATTATGAATTGTCAATTGTTTTCAACCGCCTATGCGCTTCACCTTAAACCCTTTTTCTTTGAGAAGTCGCATAATAGTGTCGCGGTAATCACCTTGTATGAGGATAGTATCGTTTTTCACAGTTCCCCCTACGCCAAGGTACGTTTTGAGTTCTTTAGCCAAAATCTTAAAATCGGCTTCTGCGCCATTATAGCCCTCAATTACGGTTACAGGTTTTCCTTTGCGTTTTTCGTATTTGCATAGTAAAGGCTCATCCTGCAACCAAATATTAGACGAAACTTCTTGAGGTATCTCCTCTTCTATATGGTCAGGGAAAAGTGATTTTAACTGATCTCTTAAATCCATCACTATTTAGGTTGAGTGTAGCTGATACGCAATTTTACATCTTTTATAACAGTACCCAAAGGAGTAACCACTGCTGAAGATAGTATTTTGCCTTTTGTATTAGTGTCTCTCAAATATGCTCCTGAGTTAGTGTTTTTTATATTAGAAGCTACTACTATTCCTAAAGGTACATTTGTTCCTATTTCATTAACCAGATTTAAAATATGATTGGTAATCCTCAATTGGTAAAAAGCTCCTTTTCCGTTTTCTTTTTGCAATTTTCCTAGATGATAGAGATATGAATAAGTAGACGAATCAGCATTTGATGTTGGGTCGTACTGATAATCTACAAGTACAGCTCCTGTTTGGGTGTTATAGATAAAGAGGCGTTCAGGCTCTTTTGTATAGCTTACTGAATTATCCACATATAACAATAAACTCGCATCGGTTACCATTAGTTTTTGCGACTTAATACTGGCAATATCTGTATTTGAGATAGTAATCGAAGCCGTTTGTCCTAAGGCTCCGCTGAGATATATTTTACTGCTATCAGTCAAACTCTCTCCTGAATTGTTAAATAAGTTTACTGTAATGCCATTCAATGAAAGTTCATAACGATTTTTACGAGTTTCTGTAGTTGTAGAATTCGTTCCTGAAGTTTCATAGCTATATACAATCTCTATTTTTGCATTTGCCATATTTAGGAGGATCATTAAATCCTTTGAAAAGTTAGAAGCACTGACGCTTATCCCCTTAAAATATTTTTTAAATTCATTAGCGTTAGCAAGTTCGCTACTGCCTTCCTTGTTGATAATTTTTGTTTGGAAGAAATTTGTGCTTAGTGGAATACGCAACCCTGGTGCTAATACATCTTGTACTTTTTTACTTTCATCTTCTGTAGTTCGTGGGTTGTCAAACTGATAGCGGGTGATAGATTTATTACTGATGGTATAAGAGGTAGCGGTAGTAGTACCTGACACTATCGATGCTCCCAAATTATTGGTAAGGTCAGTATTATTAGAATAATATACTTTAGCGTTGAGATCTGTATCAATATCACTTAAATAATAGTTGAGCTCTTTTACGTCTATATTGAAAGAAGCGTTTTTATGTCCATAAAGAGAATCTAGGGTATATTCACCATCTTTTTTATAAGTAGCTTTACTATTAGAACTGTTCGGATTAAAGAACGGAATGTATAAATAAGCTTCGGTTACTTTCTCTTTTTCTTGTTTATTATCCTTATTTTCAGAGGCTTGTGTTTTAGTTCCAAAAGTCGGATTAACAGCTGGTAATGTTACTTGTGCCACTATGGTAGCCGATTTAGTACCAAAGGGAACTTGGCTATACTGTCCTAATAAATATCCTCCTAAACCGTTGGTTTGTACCGCACTTTCTTTTACTTGGCTTACCTGAATAGTAGCTGTAAATACATTAGTGTCAAAATTAGGATTTTTTAGCAGTCCACCATCTATCTCGTTAAAATCATTACTTGAGCACGCACTGAAAAGTGTTACTATAGTAGCAAAAAATAAAATCTTCTGTATGTTATTCATTCGTTTGTTATTTCTTTAATATTTTAGTGTAAAATTCGCGGTAAGAATCTTGGAAAGTTTCCTTATCACTGTTGTAAAGCACAGGCTTTCTTAGATTTTTCAGGTAGGTTTGGAAATCCTCAGGCATATCTTCACTCACCACTACAACTCCATCCGAATACTTGATAGCGACACGCATCAAATTGTAATAAGTAGGATTTTTTAGCGGGTCTACCGTCTTTTTGCTAATACCGTCAAAAGCCACTTTATTGATAAGCGTACTGTCCAAAGCCCCCTCATAATCGCTATCGAATACTGAGGTAACAATCTTACTTTCTGAAAAGATAGGTTCATCTTTGTAATAGGTGCGCAAGTAAAGAGGCAACAAAGCCGATGCCCAACCGTGTATATGAATAATATCGGGTAACCAATTGAGTTTTTTAACAGTCTCTACAATACCTTTAGCAAAGAAAATACAACGCTCATCGTTGTCTGGGTACATATTGTTTTCCCCATCAAAGAGTGTGCCAGTGCGCCTGAAATATTCATCGTTGTCAATAAAATAAACCTGTATGCGCTCCTTAGGGATAGAAGCTACTTTAATAATCAGAGGTACATCAATGTCATTGATAATAATATTCATCCCCGAAAGGCGTATCACCTCGTGCAACTGATGACGTCGCTCATTGATATTACCAAACTTGGGCATAAAAATACGTATCTGCCCTCCATTGTTATTCACCATTCTCGGGGCTTCAAATGACATCTTTGCCAACTCACTATAAGGCGAATAAGGCAACACTTCCGACGATACGTAGAGTACTTTTTTATCTTTCATAAAAAGTAATTAGTTATTTTAATTAGCTCTTAGAAGGCACAAAAGTACAAAAAATTATGCACATATCCATAATTTTATATAAGTTTGCACCCAAAAAAGATTTGACACCGATGATTTATACACACCAAAAGGAACTCCATAACCTATTGGAAACCCTTAAAAATCAAGGAAAAACAATTGGATTAGTGCCCACTATGGGTGCTTTGCACGACGGACATTTATCGCTCGTAAAAAAAGCTAAACAAGAGAATGATATAGCGGTAGTGAGCATTTTTGTGAACCCTACGCAGTTTAACAACCCTACCGATTTGCAGAAATACCCGCGTACCTTAGAAGCCGATGCTCAGAAGATTGCTCAGTTCAGTAAAGAGATATTTATTTTTGCCCCTACCGTAGCCGATATTTATGGTGAAGAAGTAGTCGCTGAACCTTTTGACTTTGCAGGATTAGACAAAGTGATGGAAGGTACTTCTCGCCCTGGTCATTTCGATGGTGTAGGTACGATTGTTAAAAAACTTTTTGAGATTGTAATGCCCGATAGAGCTTATTTTGGTGAAAAAGATTACCAACAACTGCTTATTATTCAGCAAATGGTACGACAAACGGGCTTGCCAGTAACCATTGTTCCTTGCCCTATCGTGCGCAATGCCGATGGTTTGGCTCTCAGCTCCCGCAATGCTCTCCTCAGCGAGTCGATGAAACAGCGCGCTACCATTATTTACAACACTCTACTCGCTGCCAAAGAACGTTTTGCTACTCATAGCCCTGCCGAAGTAGAAGCGTGGGTAAAAGGAGTCTTTGCTCAACAGCCCGACTTCACCTTAGAATATTTTACCATTACCGATGCGCATACTTTGCAATCTATTACCAAAAAAGAAGCAGGTAAAGACTACCGTGCTTTTATAGTAGTACGCGCCGAGGGAGTAAGATTGATTGATAACCTTGCTTTTTAGGTAAAAAGTAATAAAAAACTTTGCCAAAACTCTAATAGTCTCTTGTGCTACGAGCTTTGGCAAAGTTATATACCTTGTAAATAGCTAATTGATTAATCCCCCTTCGTAACTATAAATACATTTTCTTTCTCTACTCCTATCACTTCGTGTTCTATATCTGCGGGTATTTGATAGGTATCGAGGTCTTTGAGCACAATTTCTTCTCCATTGATAAGAAAACGTACAGTTCCTTTCACCATAATAAGGGTTGCAGGGATACTGGTAGTGTGTTTTTTTAGCACTCCTCCTTCACCTAAAGCTATGGCTACTTGTCTCACATTCTTGCCGTCTTTTACAAAATAGGTAGTTTGTTTATCATTCCGGAAAGTGAGTTTATCGGCTAAGTTTACTTTCTGTAACGATTTTACGTGTTCTACTGTTTTGCCATTCACAGCTGTAATGTTGTGCATTTTAAGAATGTCCTGTGCTTTGCCAGCGCGTATACCGCGACGGCAAAAGAGAACGATATTTTCTTTCCCTTTTAGTTCTTGCCATCGGGCACCCATCTCTTCCAAAGGAATATTAATGGCTCCTTCAGCAGTCCCCGCGGCATATTCTTTTGGAGTACGTACATCCACAAGGGTTACGTTGCTAGCGTTGATACGCTCAGCTAAAGTCTGTGCTTGCGCAGTTACACTACATAATATCAGTGTACTCATAGTGATTATAAATTTCATTTTTTATATTGTTTAAATGTACCAAGCAGTTAATCCGTGTATTGTTGCAGCAATTGAAGGTCCTATAATCATTGGTAATTCTTTTCTCTTAAAACCTATGATAGCATCTATTATTTGTATTGTCATTGCAGTTGATAAAATTATTTTAACTACTGTATTATCAATATTAGTTATGAATGGTACTATAGCAACAATCAAACCAAAAGGGACAGCTCGCGCAGCATACATCTGAGTGAAAAATCTTTCCCCTATACTAACCTCTTGCGATTTACTCATCCATTGAGGATAGAAAAGAACTAATATAGAAGAGATTATGCTTATTAATGATGCAAAAGCATTTAAAAATAATAAAACAATCATAAACTATTATTTAAGTTATTAGAATACTAATTATCACGACTTACAAAAATACGTAATTCACATAATCTTTACAAGATTTTATAAGTATTTTTGTTACTAAGGTCAGCAACGCTAAATCTCGGATTACAGTATTTTTCCTATTTTTAATATTTAACTATTACTCAAATTTCTTCACGTCTTTCTTTAGTATGCTATCGGTGTCTTGTGTACCAATAAACTTCATTCGTTCTTCTAAGTCGTTTCCATAGATGTTATTGATACGCGCAATCACACTGTTAAACGTTTGTCCTAATAGCGAAATATTGCTTTTAAGCTCTTCTTCTTTAAAATCCGGATTGTTCTTTACATTGTCAGCTAAGGCTTTTATCTGTGTTTGGAAAAGTCTAAGACGTGCCTTTACAGTAGGAACATTTATCTTTTCAGGGAAGGTAGCGTCATCGCTGAGTAATTCTCGTAAGGCATCTTCAATCTGTACCAACCAAAAGAATACTGAATAATAAGAGCTCTCTACTTCCGAATGTTCCCCCACAATCTTGTCCGAATACTGTCCTACTTTGTGAAAGTATTTAGCAGGAAGTTCTAAAACAGAACGATACAAAATTACATTGTCATTCTCTTTAGCATTCTCATCTAAGGAAAGTTTTATAGTGTAAGGAGCTGATTTTTTAGGTGAAAAAGTAATCTGATATCTGTTCCAATCGTCTTCTAGGGCGGTCTTTTTTACGTTGCTTGTCGAGGAGTTAAGCGTATCTAATGCAAAGGTTGCCGATAGTTCATCGGTGTTAGACTCTGAGAAATTTAGGTTTACTTTTGGATAGTTTACTTTTTTTAAAATTACAGAAAAAGTATAAGGAATGTTTGCTACCAAAAATCTACTCCATTGTAAAGAGGCTACCTCATTGTTCTTTTTCTTTTCAAACCTAAAAACAGTGTCTTTCGAAGCCTCTGCGGGAGCTCGCCAATCACGTTCTACTAAGCTATTGATGTTTTCAGTTTTAGAGTTGATAGGGTACAGTCTACTGTACACCAAGAGGCTATCGGGGTTTGAGAGCATTAAATCATCTGTGTTTTTAATTTTGGCAGGAGCCATCGAAACAATCACCTGCATCAGCGATTGAAAACTCTTCCAATGCTTCATATCCTCTTGAGCTTTGGGGGTAAGGTCTATCAATTTGAACTCCTCAAAGTCAATTGATTTAACTTTGTGCGCTTGCGTTGTTTTGTTAGTCTCTTTGTCGTCATTACACGAAATGAAACACGTTAATAAACTGAATAATATGTAAAATCTATACTTCATAACCTCTTGTATTACTGAAAACACCAAAGCCAGACTTACTTACATAAATCTGGCTATTAGTGATAAATCTAAAACCTAAATGACTATTTAGCTAACTTGTTAATATGTTTAGCTAAACTGCTCTTTAAATTCGCCGCTTTATTAGCGTGAATAATATTTCTCTTAGCAAGTTTATCAATCATCGAAACTACTTTAGGGAAAAGAGCTTTGGCTTCTTCTACATTTTCCAAAGCGCGTAGTTTTCTCACGGCGTTACGAGCCGTCTTGTGTTGATAACGATTGCGTAAACGAGCTGCTTCGTTTCTTCTGATTCTCTTTAATGCTGATTTATGGTTTGCCATTTTCCTTTATTAGTTTTATTTTTATCGCCGTACCTTTTCTTTTGAAGATACTTCTAATAGTTGCATTTAGTAGTCCGTAGGGGAATCGAACCCCTGTTACAAGGATGAAAACCTTGCGTCCTAACCCCTAGACGAACGGACCTTGAAAATTATTGTTTAATCCAAAAAACTTAATATATGCTTGTAGTCCGTAGGGGAATCGAACCCCTGTTACAAGGATGAAAACCTTGCGTCCTAACCCCTAGACGAACGGACCATTCTACTATTAAAGTACTACTTCTCCTTTAATGCGGTGGCAAAAGTACTACTTTTTTTTATACCTGCAATATTTTTGAACATTTTTTTTTACTAAAACGCTAAAATTATTTCTTAAGTGTCTTATAGTTAGTAGGTTGTTAATCTGTGTTTTTTCTATGTAAACAATTCTTTTTATTTAGCTGTTACAAATTTAGTAAAAACGTAAGTGTGTTTACACCATCGGCGTAATCCCATAGTTTAGGAGTCTGCGTTTGCCCGAAGGGTATTTCACCATCTATAAAATTATGAGCTACTACACATTGTATTTTTTCTCTGTCGGTTGCTAATTTCTTTTTTAGGGCTTCTTTATTGGTGTAATATTCATAGAAAAGAGTAGCAATAGGTGAACCGTAATGTTCGTCTTCTTTCAGCAGTAAGAAACCGTTCTCGAGTAGTTTATACAAGCTCATTAGGTAAACGGCTTTGTTGTAGTCGTAGTTATTGGCGTATTTTTGTTCTTCAATAATGTCTTTATACGGGTAGATAGCCTGAAATAATAGGTCGAAATCATAACCCTGGGGTACAAATAGTTTAGAAACACTTCGGCAACCCAAGCCGTAATACAAAAAGATGTCTTTACCTAAATCCTGCAATTCCTCAGGTGTTTCTTCACCTGTAAGTACGGCTACTGAATGACGGTTTTTCCTTATAATATGGGGTTTCTTGCCAAAGTAATACTCAAAATAGCGTGCGGTATTATCGCTACCCGTAGCTATTACCGCATCGTATTCAGTTACTTTATCATCTGTAAAAGCTACCGCTTCTGCCCATTCAGGGGCAAAAGCCTTCATCTGTTTTATAAGGTAGGGAAGTAGTACGCCATCGTCGCTGGAGAGCTTCACTATTGCCTTATGTCCTGCTACCAATACGCACAACAAATCGTGGAAGCCTACCAAAGGCAGATTACCAGCCATTATAATCAATATTTTTTTAGGCGAAGTAGTTTGTGGTAATTGATATTGCGACAGCCATTGTTGTACATTGTTTTTGCTGAGGGCTTCACTCCACGATTTAAAGGCAAATGTTACATTAGCACGCGTAAACCAACTGTTCTGCTGTTCTGCTTTTTCAAATATATCGTTGAATTGTTCGGTTTTAGAAAGCAGTTCCCCTAACCGAACTAAGTTGTTTATATTTTGTTGCTTCATTAGAAAGTATCTATTTTACTTTTTACTTTTTGCCTTTTGCTCACATACCCAGCTGTGAGCCCTCGCTCGCTTTTCCTTTTCCTTTTTATCTTTTACCTTTTACTTAAAACGATGGTACTATCCCAATCCGTACTCCAAACTTAGGATTTCGCACCCCATTCACATCATTGAAATCGTTGCGCCATACGAAATCTACTCGTATAAAGCGAAAGTTTCCTAACCCTATGTTCTCAATCCCAAATCCGTATTCCCAATACAGTTTTTCAGGTGAATTGAATATAATATTGGTAATATTAGCTTGTTTGTTCTTGTCAGAGAGTGTTCCGTAAGCAAATCGTCCAAATATTAAACTCTTAAAGCGCGTTTTTTGCAAAAAAGGAATGCGGTTGAACAAGAAACCATCAAAATGATGCTCAAAATATCCATTGATATAGGTGTCGGTAATGAAATCGTAGTAATCTAAAAGCGCAAAAGTGTTAGGAGCTGATGAATACGATTGGTTTGCAGGAGTAGGGGTTAGTGCTATCAGAGGTGCTGTACCGAATACCTTCCCTGCTTCCACCGTAGCGTGGAAAATACCGTACCCGAAAAGTGGAATTGGTTTATAGAGTATCGTTTGTACTTTGTCGTAATCAAACTTACTGTTTAATACACCGTCTACGCCTTTGGAGTATTTAAGGGTATACATCGGGAAGAGCTTTTTGCCATAACGCTGTTCCACCCCATAGCCAAATACCTTTCTGTTGGGGGTAAAGGTTAATTGTGCCCCTGTATAAAAGTTGTCGTATTCGTGAATTTCCTCGCCTGTCTTGGGGTTTCGGTAGGCAATGAGGAAGTTCTCTTCGCTTGCCGAAGTGAGTTTTTGGTAAGTACCAAATACCGAAAACTGCAAGTTAGGCACAATATCATAGTTAATAACACCTTGTACTTTTCTGTTGCGAGTAAGATAATAGTTCTCACCACGTGCAATGATAAAGTTGGTAGTATTTTCAAAATCTAATTTGGTATCGTCGTGCATCACAAAGGTACCCAATTGCAAATTGTCGTTCTGATAGCCCGCTCCAAAGGTAATACGCGGACTGTGAGAGATAAGGTATTTACCACTGATACCGTATTTAAACTCTTTGTCTCTCACCCCATAAGCTCCGTATACATAGGTGCGGAAGCGGTCATCGGTAGAGAAGAACGAACGAAAGCCGGCTCTTAGCCGTAAACCCTCTACGTTGTTGCTCGAGAAAGTTTGCCAAAACCTGCCAAACTGCATATAATTGCCAATAGGAATATAGCCCGACGTCACAATATCGGTTACATCACCTATCATCTTGATGCGTTTATTGCTCCCCACTTCCCGAATCAGAACTTTCGTTTTAGTGAGATCTGCCCCTCCTAAGGTATTTGCGTCCCAATAACTATCGTCTTTGTAAAACTGATTTTTCGCTACCTTTACCACCTGCTCGTCATAAAAATTAGCAGGTTTAGGCTTGTTGAGAACAATATCCGAAAAAGTGATGTAGTTCTTTACATACAATCCCTTTTCTTCGTCTTTCTTCGTCAGGAGTGTAAAGTCCCCTTCTTGTATCTCGTGTTCAGGAAGGTAAATACTGTCGTTAGCAATGGTAAAGTATTTTTCAAAAGAAAGTCCACGTACTAAGTTGATATTCGTTTTAGCCGTAGTGTGCATCTGTATCGAACTCACTATATAGGTCTTAGTGTCTACTTCAAACTTTCCCTCTAATGCTAAATCTTGGTCATCACGAGGAAAAAAGTTGATGCGATAGAACGAGCGGTCGTCTCTCTGAATCGTATCGCTCAGCACGTACAGATATACGCCATAACCAAACTCCGCTAGCGGACTCACAAAGGGCTTGTTCAGTATCATATAAGTATTGTCGTAAATATCAAAATCGTCAAACGACTGACTTACGCGTTCCAATCCAAATCCTTGTTGTACAATCCCTTGAGCACGTTCAGCTTCTATGTCTACTCGCTTTTTCCCCAACTGATTGTTGCCGTAAACCGTTTCTATTTTTTCAGTGAGATACATTGGCAGAGAGAAGGTCTCTTTGTATTTCTTCTCAGAAAGAATACGCCTGATGGTGTCATATTCCTTTCCTAAAGCCTTTTTTAAGAAGATGGTATCGAGGTTGTTCACCCCCAATTCCGTTGTACTATGTTTTTTAAACTGATACGCCGTAGCGTTTTGCAGTCCACGCTTTTTTTTATTCTTCCAAATACCTTGCAATACGGTATAGGCAGGGTTCTCTTTTTTAGAAAGTGCCTTAGTAGGTTTCGCTACAACTGTTACCTCTTCAAGCAATTCCCCTTCCACCAATACCACTACCAAATCCTTGGTGTTGTCTTTGTCTAAATGTATTTTCCTAGTGTTGTATCCTATAAGTGAAACTTCCAAATCCTTCTGTCTTTTCTCCGAATACAGAGAAAACCGCCCTTGGTCGTCGGTATAAGCTCCAATGGTAGTTTTTGCAAAAATTACATTGGCATAAGCCACGGGGTTACCGTTTTCATCAATCACTTTACCCGACACGTGTGTCTGCCCCCATATTTTTGTAAGACAGAGTATTAAACCGAATAGAAGGAGTAGTAAGAAGCGTTTTTTCATCGTATAAAATCACTTTTAAAATGCAAAGATATAAAAAATAATAAAAATAATATACAGAATGTTACTTTTCTAAAACCAAATCTACTGTATATTATTATAAACTCTTATTTTTTGTAGACCTGCCTTTTACAAAAAAATAATACTCATTTTTCGTCTATTGTTCCTTTGTCATTCGTTACCCCCGTCCCTCTTCATTCGTCATTCGTCCCTCGTCATTACTTCCCTTTTCCGTCATCACATTCCCCCTTTGAACGGAAGTCCGCGAGAGCGGAGTATGTGATAGGAGGAAGGTTTCTTTCGCTTCCCCGTCCTCGCATTCCCCCTTTGAAGGGGGCTAGGGGGATGTTTCATTATTTTCTTTCTTTCTCTGTATTAACAACAAATGAAAAAAAAATAAATCATCCCTATCTAAATCAAAAACTTGTTTTAATCTTGGTTTTATTACTTCTAAATTATTTATCATCTTGTTTGACATAACTAAAATTAGAAAAAGCATCAAATATCACATCTTTAATTTCAAAACTACTCTTAGTATCAAACTTACTATTTTTTCTATCCTCAATTTCTCTTAAATCTTCTATATTATTTACAATAAAATAAACCTTTTTATGTCTATCTTTTGCTTTAACAGTTGTTTCATATAAGTAAAAATATGGTGCAGTTCCTTTCTTAAACTCATATTCTATTTCAAATATTGGTAAATATTTATGTTTTTCTTCGTTTTGAATTGTACTACTTATTGTCTCTCCTGTTTCTGTGGTAATAATAACTTCTACTTTACTAAAAAGAAGAAATTCTAGGTTACGCATGGGATAAGTACCACGAACACCACGTATTGTATAAGCCCCGTTTTTCAACTCACCATCATTTGTAACTTTACGGATTTGGTGTAATCTAACTTCAAAAGTTCCTTTTATATTTGTATCCAAAACAAGTGTTCTTTTATTTTCTTCTCTAATCAATGTCTTTTCAAATGGAAAAACGTCACTAATCTCTATACTTGGAGTAAATTTATAATTCTTTTTAACATCTTTAAGTTTTTGATTAAAGTTATAAATTAATGGTTCTACATCCACTTTTGGAACATCAGGTATTGGTGTATAACCACCATTATTATTTCCACCACCATTGTTAGGTTTACCGTTATTACCTGTTTGTGGTTTCTGAGGTTCATCGTTACTGTCTTTTTGACAAGATGTCAAAGTTAAGAAAGCTAATAGCATCACACCTATAAATAGGCTGAAAAATAATTTGTTGCTTGTCTTTGTTTTCATGATATTATTATATTTATTTTGTTATTATTAATTGTTTACAAATTTTCTTTTTTTATACTGTTCTTTGGCGAGGTCGTAACGATTAGGTCTTAAGTAAGGGTCGTTACAATTCTCTAACCCTTCCCATACTCTGTCTCGTAACTCTTTTGTCACACCTTCTTGTTTTGTATAATTTACTTTATCCATTACATAACAAGCAGGTTGGTACGTGCTTTCACAAGCATTATTAATATAAAACAAACCTCTTCGTATATCTTTTGCTTCATTAGATGTACATAAGAAATCGCCAATCATCATTTGTGCAGGTGGGTAATCTAAATCAGCAGACTGTTTGATTAATTTCATTCCTTCTACAAAATCTTCTTTTATTTTAACACCTCCTAAACCACCTTCATTCATTGCCACACCCCACATAAACATATATTTAGGGCGTTTTAAGTCGGATAATTGTTTTATGTAATACATAATCTTTTCACCGTCTTTATCCTCTTTGTAAAAGTAGTAATAATAAAGTTTCTCACACGCTTCGCTTTTACCTTCTCTACAATACTGTTCCATTTTCTTTATTGTTTGTAGGTTTGGTTCATCTTTTAATTCCCCTTGTGGGTAGGCTACAATTCCAACAAGGAATAGTAACCAAGTGTAAATTCTGTTTTTCATTTTTAGTACTTGTCTTTATTAAAGAAAACAAACAATAGAAATACTATTTGGTGTATAATCCATCCAATAGCTCCCCATAAGATTAGAAAAAGGATTATACTCCAAAAACCTTTGGGGTGAGTTATTTTCCAAGAGATAATTCCTGATACTATATAGAGAATTATTCTGTAGATGTTCATTGCGAAGAATAAATTTTCGCTTTCTTGTGAATTGTTATTACTCATAGTTTTATCGATTTTTAATATCAATATGATTCATTTGTACAAGTAGACTACCTGACAAACCTTTTTTACTCAAGAAGACATCTATATAAAGGTCTTCTTTAAATTTCCTATGATAACGAGTATATCCTCTACTATCTGTATAAGGTGCTGATACCCTTTTAAAACTCTCAAAGGCAATATCATAAAAGCTATTGTCTAAAGTCCATATAAAGGTAATTTCTTCTTGATTTTCTGAAATTTCTACTCCATAAATAGGGGTTCCAACTCCTGTTCTTGCAACCCACATATTTCCTTCATCATTGGTGTATCCATACTTAGTTTTGATATTGTACAAAAAAGTATTTCTATCAAAAGCTAAGAGAATATTATCTATTGTAGGAAGTACAACTATACCTTTATACCTACGATCAACTTCTATTTCATCATCTTGTGCCTGAACTTCTTGTGAAGTTATAATCATAAAAGCAAAAAGGAATACTTTTAGAATTTTACTCATACTATTAATATCCATTAAGCATTTTCTCAAAAACTTTTGTTATCTCATCTTCATAGAATTTTAAATGTTGAAGAACATTATTCGTTGTTGAATTAGAGCTAAAGTCTAATCTTTGAATATTAAACTTTTTTAAATCGTCTTTATACACTTCATATAAAGCATGCATATAGGGTGAATGAGGTTTAAATCTATCTAAGTCTTGATTTTGAAAAAATAAACTAAACCCTTTATTTATGCGGTTTAAATATTTTTCTATTAAGGCTAAATTCACATCACGATTGGCTTGCTTTCTAGCCATTACAGTAGCGGTTAATTCTACATCATAAGGATTAACCCATTCTCTATACTGTCTTCTCTCTCTATACTGAGAGTATGCGGAGAAAGATAGTAAGAAAAAAAATAATAAGAATAGTTTGAGAACACTTTTTTTCATTTTTATTATATGGTTAAGTTTAAAAATTCTTAATGAGAGTCGTGCTGTCTTTTATTTCACATTTCAAGTAAAACCTGAATTACCAATAATCATTATTGGAATATCTAATATTTTAAAATTTCTTTTCATTGATATAATTCTTTTATTTTTTGCTCGATTTCTTCTATTACATCAATATCTAAATCGCCTAATGATAGTTTGTCATAGAGTTCATTAGCTTTTTCTATTTTGTTAGGCTGGTATGGTTTCATAAAGTTTTTAGGGTTAGCCTTTTCTTTTAGCATTTCTACCTTATTTCTATCCAATAGATTAATTTCTAACTCTTGTAAGGCTCTATTTCTGATATTTTTTAGCTTATCAGAATCATTTTCATTAGTGTCTATTAATTCTTTATAGATAGAATTAGCTTTTTCAACTTTCTCTTTGTTGTAAGGCTTCATAAATTGACTTGGATTACAAAGTTTTAAAAGTTTTGAACGCAAAGGTTCTTTAGCAAGAGCGTTTAATCTTCTTTCTCTTATAAAAATTAAAAGGTAAATAATAAGAAATAAAATAGTTAATCTTATTCCCCAAGTAGTTAAAATCCTTTTAATCCTATCTTGCTCTATATCTTTGTATTTTGTTATTCTAAAAGTTATTGGTTGGCTTTTACGCATAAAAACTTTGTAATAGTCAGTATATATAAATCCATCGTCAATAGGTATTCTAGTTCTTCCATAATTTCTACCATCTTCTCCTAGAAAAAAGACAGTTGATATAGTGTCTCTTTCTATCCTATAATATTCATTCTCAACAAGAGAGTCTATTTCCTCTTTTTTATCTCCAACTCCTGTATAGTATTGACTATATCCTGATTTTTGATTAGTTGTATAGAAATTAAAAGTATTTTCAAGAATTATAGGAGAAGTTGGCATATAATCATATAGATATTCATCAGCTTGTTTTTTTATTCCTATTCTATAAGGATATATAATATATTGGATATATCCACCTTTTATCCTTTGAATATTATGGAGACACCAACTAAAGCAACAAGGGTATAGAGGATAGAAAGATTCTGTTTTTCCCTCTTTATGATAACAAGATTCATCTCCTAAAGAGTATAAAGCGTACAAATCTTCATAATTTTTCTTCCACTCTTCCTTTTTCTTTGGTGTATTATCAATTGGAGAAATAGATAATTCAGGGTTAAAAGGAATGAAAATTTTTTTTTCTTCTTTACTTGAAAAAGTTATGTCTCCTCTATCTTGTATATAAGTATATTTATATTGTTTTCTAAAAAAACTATCTAAAGCATTATAGGACTGCTCTTTTAATTTTTCACTTTTATGATAAATATATATTGGTACGCTACTACCAAGTATTATTAATAGCGAGAAATATGTTATTATTGCCCACTTTTTGATTTTTTTGAGCTTCATATATTTACAATTTTAATTGTTCTTTAAATCGATACCAAATGGGAGTGTTTAAAGGTTCTTTACTATACATACAAGAAAAAGTGATGGTATAGAGCAAATTGCCTTTTACAACTTGATAGTTCTTATAATAGAACAACCCATTATCTGTAAGATAGTCAAACCAAATAGCAGTAGCATCGCTAAGCGTTGTTTTACCATATTTTAATACTTGGGGTGTATTGAAATATTCATAAGCACCCGCTTCCCAATTCTTCATATAAGTTGGTAAATCACCTATTAAGTCACCAATGCTATATTTCCTATTGTCAAACGATATTTGTTTCACACCGATAGTGATAGAGCTTCTGCTTTCTTCACTACTTGCTTTGAAATCTACATTGCTACCTACAATTTGTTGTACATTAAAACCTTTAGGAATTTCAGCTGTATAGCCATATCGTGAACTTTTCCATAAGGTTTGAGCATTAGCTACTATAGATAATAGTGCTAAACTAATAAAAATCATCTTTCGTAACATATTCAATTTATTTAATGGTTTAAGAGTTAATTCTTCTTTTTCCAAATGACATTTAAACCAAAGAAAAAGACTCCAAAGAAAATCAAATAGCCTATAAAACCAGCCCCTCCCGCTTCTCTAATAACTGCAAGAACTAATGAGGCTACTATAAATAGTATAATAGATAATAAAATTTTTACACCTGTATTCATTATATAGAATTTAAAGCTCTAAACATTATCTAATAGATGTGTGCTAATACCTTTCATTTGGTAAAACTTTTTGGTAGCTATCAGAATAGCATTTTTAGTACGCCACGGAGCAAGATCTACTTTTTCATTAATAAAAGACAGTTCAATAGTAACCATTGATACGTACTGAAACTGTAAGAAAAATTCCATTCCTTGCTTGCTATGATTCTCGGCATAGTATTCCTGATAGTTGTCGTTAAGCCTTGAAAACACAAAGGCTTCGATGCTGGGATAGGCACTATGCCATTTAATAATGTGATAAACGAAAAAGCCTATTACGGCAATAATGATAAATGTCCACATTTCTTATTTAGTTACAAAATTTGTAAGATAGGAAGTGTTATCTTTATTCTTAGAAGAGAAGTTGCATACGGCAAAGGAAGACACAATTGCGCTTCCTTTGCTTTCATAAGCTAACCTATATTCTGCGTTGCGATTGAAAGTTTCCAGTTTTCAGACAACAGAATAAAGCTAACGCTTTTTTGAATATGTATATAATAGAAAAAGCGTGAGTAAATACTTTTTCTTTTGCTGTCTGAGGTACTGGATCACCTTGCAACACAAAAACAGGTATAACTCACGCCATAGGCGAAGAGCATTAACCCTTTTGAACTGCGTTGCGGTGAAAGTTTCCAGTTTTCAGACAACAGAACAAAAGCTAACGCTTTTAATATGTCTTTATTTTCGGTGCATAATTACGACTATTTTTTATACTATGCAAATATTTTAGTATTTATTTTTATTGTTTAATAGATAAGTTATTTATTATCAGTTAAAATACAAAAGGTAAAGCACAATTAGCCACAAACAACTAATGTCTAAATTATTCACGGTTGTTAGCAATTACTCCCCAGAGTTACCAAAGATACTTATAGCCCCACTAATATTCTCATCTACTAATTCTCTCATCTACTAATTCTCTTATTTTCTCATTCTCTTATTTTCTCATTCTCTCATTTTCTCATTCTCTCATTTTCTCATTCTCTCATTTGCTAATTTTCTCATTTGCTAATTTTCTCATTTGCTAATTAATCTGTCCGTGTGGCTCGCACTTTACCTGAGCAACAAATCTCCTAAACCCTTCTTCTCCTTTTGGAGTATGTTTGAACACGCCACAATTCTCCAAAACCTCACAAAAAGTATCACCTATACTCCTATTAATAAAGTTATCTAAGTTCTCTATGGAAAGTGGAGTAGGGGAGGAGCTCACGTAGCGTTCTAACCACTGAGTGTGTTTTTGCAAAGCAGAGTCAGCATTCATTTGGGTATATACAGTGCTGAAAGTGTTACCAGCTGTAATGGCTTCACTAAGCAAGGTTTTAATACTTGCCATTTCAGTCTTTAACCTACCAGGTAAAATCGCTAAGCCCATCACCTCAATAATCCCAATGTTCTCTTTTTTGATATTGTGCAGATGTTCGTAAGGGTGAAAGATACCCATAGGGTGCTGGGCATCGGTGCGGTTGTTGCGCAAAGCCAAATCGAGTTCATATTTGCCGTTTTTAAAACGTGCCACAGGGTTTACTGTATTGTGTCGCACACCCTCAGTATGTGAGTAGATGCCTAATGATTCATCGCTGTAGTTTATCCACGATTGCAAGATGACATCGGCTAAGGCGATGAGACGGTCTTTCTCACCGCGCAATCGCAATACGCTCATAGGCCAATTTACGATACCTGCTTCCACATCTTCAAAACCTTTGAAGCTCACGCGTTCTTTTATGGTAGCTTTTTCCATAGGGAAAACGTGTCGTCCGCCTTGAAAATGGTCGTGTGAGAGGATAGAGCCTCCCACAATAGGTAAATCGGCATTAGAGCTGAGGAAGTAATGAGGAAATTGCTCTACAAAGCCCAATACGTGCTCAAAGCAAGCCTTGTCAATCTTCATTGGGCGATGTTCACTCGAAAAGACGATACAATGCTCGTTGTAATAGATATAGGGAGAGTATTGGAAAAACCATTCCTCATTGGCTAAATCTAGCTTAATCGTGCGCAAGTTTTGCCTACCAGCGTGATTCACACGCCCCATATAGCCTTCGTTCTCTTTACAGAGCAAACATTTTGGGTAGTTAGTGGCTACCACATCTTTTTGGGCAGCAATATCACGAGGGTCTTTCTCTGGCTTAGAAAGGTTGATAGTAATTTCTAAATTGCCATAAGGGCTATTGTGTTCCCACAAAATGTTCTTAGAAATCCTATCGGTGCGTATGTAGTTGCTTTGCTTGTTGAGCTCATAAAACTGTTGGGTAGCGTCCTCTTTGCTCCTTTGGTAAGTATGCGAAAAATCGTTGCGAATCACAGAAGTACGAGGTAATACCTGTCCCATAATCTTAGAGTTCAGTAGGTCGCGGAAAGTAAGCGTATCGGTAGTGAGGGTGCCGTTCTCAGCTGCCCACTGCACTAAGCGGTCGAGTACTTCCGTAGGATAAGTTATCTGGGCTACCTCTTTAGCGATTTGAGCTTGCTCTTCTTTTGTAAACTCGGTATAGCTATCGCAACCAATACTTTCCAAAACAGCATTGGTAACAAGAATACGGTCGTCTTCCTTCACCAAGTTATGAAGTACCGCATAACTGATGAGCTTTTCAACTTCAATATAAACTTTCACGATTAATAATTATCAATTAATAATTAACAAGACTATTTGTTATTTAATAAGAAACTTATAAACGGTTTCTTGCTTGTACACTTCCCCTTTTTCTAAGGGTTTTACCCCAAACTTCGGCTGATTGATACCATCGGGGAAATCTTGCATCTCAATAGCTACACCTACAAATCGTGGGTTTTTTGATGGTTTTTCCTTGCGAGTACATACCTTATCGAATACAGGAACATCATCTAAAAAATTACCAGTGTAAATCACAGCCACACGTTGGGTAGTATAGGCTTCCATAGTAATACCACTGTGAGGAGAGTGCAATATCAACTGAGGAGCACCTTTGAGTCCGCTGTGGTTGAGTACAAAGGGGTGGTCGTAGGCACGTGTAATTTCAAATTGAGGGTGCCCTTCGGCAATACCCTCAGCGATAACTTTACCTTTGCGGAGGTCGAAAGTAGTACCTTTTACAGCTATGTAATTACCCGTAGGTATCAATCCTTCTGCTAATTCACAAATATTATCAGCAGCGATTTGTAGTACTTGGGTATCGCCATTCATTTCCATATCACCTGAAAGATTGAAATAACTGTGGTTGGTGATATTAAGGTAGGTTTTGGCATCGGCAACAGCTTCGTAAGTAATGTGCAGACTGTTGTCATCAGTGATGGTGTAAATCACTTTGAAATCTACTTTTGCAGGGTAGCCTTCTTCACCATCAGGACTTGTGTAGTGCATTTCTAAACCATTAGCGAGCTCTTTAACTTCAAAGAGTTTACTGCTGAAACCTTCTTTACCGCCGTGTAATGAGTTTTCACCATTGTTTTTAAATAGGTGATAGGTTTTCCCGTCGATAGTGAAAGTAGCGTTGTGAATACGCCCTGAAGTGCGCCCTATGGTAGCTCCATTATAAGCGCCATTACCTATGTAATCTTCTAAATGCGCATAACCTAATACTACGTTTTTAAGTACGTTGTGCTTATCTTTTACAGCTATTTCGGTAATAGTACCGCCTAAGTTCAAAACAGACACGCGAAAGCCATTCGCATTCTGTAAGGTATATTGATAGACAGCCTGTCCGTTGTGAGTACCGAACAGGCTTTTGTTGATGGTTATCATACTTTGTCTTGTTTATAGTTTTTTAGCACCGTCGCTTACAGAAGCGATATAGAAATCGGCAGCATAACCTATTTTGTTTTTATAAGCTTCGCCTACGTTTTTAATGAAGTCGTCTACTTTGTCTTTTTTCACGATGCTTACAGTGCAACCGCCAAAGCCAGCTCCCGTCATACGTGAACCTACCACTCCAGGTTGTTCCCAAGCAAGAGCAGCCAAAGTATCGAGTTCTACCCCTGTTACCTCATAATCGTCGCGCAAAGAAATGTGCGATTGGTTCATTAATTTGCCAAACTCTGCCAAATTACCTGCTGAAAGCTCTTTTTGTGCTTTAAGAGTGCGTTGGTTTTCATATACTGCGTGTTTAGCTCTTTTTTGGCGAACGGGACTCTTGATGAGGTCTTTGTTGGCTTCAAATTGTTCAATAGAGAGTTCTCCTAAGGCTTTAATAGGCAATTTAGTTTGCAATTCGGCTAAGGCTTCATCACATTCAGCACGGCGTTCGTTGTATTTAGAATCGGCGAGACCACGGCGTTTGTTAGTATTGGCAATCACGATTACCTCATCTTTAAGTACCACAGGGACATAGGCATATTTGAGGGTGTTGCAATCGAGGAGGATAGCGTGGTCTTTCTTACCCATAGCTATCGCAAATTGGTCCATAATACCAGAGTTTACCCCAATGAATAGGTTTTCAGTTTTCTTGCCTAATTGCGCCATTTCCACAGAGTCGATAGAGAGGTGGAAGAGGTCTTTTAGCACAATAGCGGTAAGCATCTCAATAGAAGCAGAAGAAGAAAGCCCTGCGCCATTAGGGATATTCCCAGAGAAGAGAATATCGAATCCAGAGTCGATTTTTTGTCCTGCTTCGAGGAACATTTTAATCACACCCTTTGGGTAGTTAGCCCAATCGTGTTTTTTGTCGTTGGTAAGTTCGTCGAGGGTGAACTCCATTACGCCAAGGTCAGCAAAGTTTTCAGAATACATACGGAATTTGCGGTCATTGCGTTTTTTTACGAGACCGTAAGTACCTTTGTCGATAGCGCAAGGGAACACATTACCGCCATTGTAGTCGGTATGTTCACCGATGAGATTCACACGTCCTGGTGCGAAGAATTGTTTTTCGGCAGGAGCACCGAAAACTTCTTGAAACTTTTGTTCTAAGTGTTTCATATCGTTTTTAGTTTTTAGTTATTATTATTTAGTGGTTAGTATTATGGTTTCAACTTTGGCAAAGTTTCAAACTTAGGCAAAGGTTATATTACCTATTTAAAGTACTTTTTAGCAATTGCTCTGAGTTCTTTTTCTTTGTCTTCCAAACGCTGAAAGAGCACGAACTGGTTACGGGCACGAATGTAATTCTCCTCAGGATATGAGATTTTGTAATACACATCGTTGTTAAAATAATCGGCGAGGAAACGAATACCGATAATGAATATCATATATTTGGCTCCGTCGACGATGTGTTTTTTCTCTGAAGGAGTCATCACAGGGTTCATTACTGAAAAACCTTTACAAAGCGCTTCGAAGAACTCGGTATTGAAAACGATTTTGCTTTCATCGGCTTCGTTTTCTTCGGTAGGGCTTACCGAAGTGCGCACCATATCGCCGAAATCGTACAGTAAGATACCTTGCATCACTGTATCGAGGTCGATTACTCTAAAATCATCGGGATTGGATTTATTGATGAGTACGTTATTGATTTTGGTATCGTTGTGGGTTACGCGTATAGGAATGCGCTTTTCGTCTACTTCTTTTTGGATAAGGTCGAAAATTACCTTGTGTTTTTGCGCAAAATCGTATAGCTTTTCAGCTTTGTCTTTGCGTGCAGGTGTTGCCTGAGCATAAGCCTCTTCGAGTTGTTGGAAGCGTAAATCTCCGTTATGGAAATTAGGAATGGTAGCCTGCAATCGAGAGGTATCGATATTGGCAAAGGTTTTCATAAAAGTTGCAAAGGCAGTGGCAGCTTTTTCGGCTTGCCAAGGAGCTTCGATGAATTCATAAGAAGTATAACCTTCGGCAAAAGGGAATACTCGCCATACAATGCCCTCGGCATTTACGGAGTATCCTCCTTGTTTAGCTTTCATCATCGGGAGAATCACGTGATTGTTAGGTTCAGTTTCCCAAAGCAGTTCGATGTTTTTGATGATGCTATTAGGGGTTTTGAACACATTGCTGTTAATCCCTTGAAGGATATAATTTGTATCGGTGGTTTTTACCAAATACGTACGGTTGATGTGTCCGTTGCCATAAGGTTCCACAGAAAGGAGGGTTCCTTTTAAGTTAAATTGATTGGCTATTTCTTTCATTTTATTTAGGTATTAATTAGTTTTTTGGTTTTAGACAAGTTGGATTATTTGGACTTGTCGGGGGATTGAGACTTATTGAACTTTGTCAAAGTTTCAAACTTTGTCAAAGTTGAAAGCTGTTATCTTTTTAGTCTTCCCTTGAATTAGAACCTATCGGGGTACTCGCCTTTATCTACGAGTTTTTGTATTTCGTTTTGTACCATTGCGAGGTCTTCGTGATAGGTCATACCGAACCAGTTGTCGTGATTGGGTAATACTTCTAATTTATATCCGTAATCCTTAATGGCGTGTTGTACTACCATAGGGATATAAAATTCGGATTTAGGGTCATCTTTATGTTCGGCTACAAATTCTTTGAAATAACGGTCGGCTATATCCAATACTTCGTGAGTAAATCCCCAGAAGTTCATAGATACGTAGGTGCTTAGGGGATACTCGGTGCCTGTAGCCTCATCGATAGCAGTAGTATTGCTGTTTTTGCGTAATTTGGTAGCTTCGTTGATAGAGAGTAGGTGGTGATTGGCGTCTACTTCGCAGATACCGCGTGAAACAGTTCCGTTTTCACTAAGGGTGTTTTTTAGTAGATATCCTCCTGAGAAGAACGTTTTTTCTTTACCAGCATTGAGCGCTTCGTACATTAAACGAAAGCCTTCTTTGCCATAGTAATCATCGGCATTGATGATGAGGAATGGGTTTTTTACAAACTCTCTTACACAAAGCATAGCGTGCCCTGTACCCCAAGGTTTTTTACGTTCGATTCCTTTTGGGTTAAAATCGTCTTGATATACATAAGTAATGGGCACATTATTGAATCGATTTTCTAAGTGTTGGCGTGCTAAATCGTCGATTTCACGACGGATAATGAGTACTACATCGTCGAAACCAGCTTGTAGAGCGTCGTAAATACCGTAATCAAACAAAGCGTTGCCATTGTGAATATTTTCTAACTGCTTGTCTGAACCAAAGCGACTTCCTAAACCTGCCGCTAAAATTACTAATGTTGTCATATAAAGTTAATTTCTTAATAAATAAAAGTCTTGATAAGTGAATGTACTTATTTTGCATCGGCAAAGATAGGGATAATTTTGTAATCTGGAAAAAAATATAACGAAATTTTTACGAAGAATTTAAAAATGCTTTCCGTTACTTGTTCTTTTATAAGAGTTTTGATAATGCCAATAATACCGATAATGTCAGTAATGCCAATTAACTTAGCCAAAGTTCAAACTTTGGCTAAGTGTTGTAGTGCAAAAGCGACACACCGGAGTTTTTCGGAGAATCTCGGGAGGACTTTGAAAGTCTCGGGAAGGGGAGTGAAAGGGGTGAAAATTTGAGGAGGAACGAAAGTTTTTGGAAGGATTTTAGAAAGGTTTAGAAAGATGTTGAAGGTATGGTTTAGTGTACTTAGCTTATAGAAAGCTTATAGGAAGCTTATACGAATCTTGGACGATTGGTATACAACGACTGTATTAAACGTTGAGAAACAGGCATTTAGGAGATGTTAAAGATATATTAAAACGAAAGCTAAGGTGTAGGGGTGCGCTTTCGTAATTTAGGGTGAAGGGCGTTTGGGGTAGGGGAGGGTTATACGAATAGTATTGGTAAATTAGTTTTTTTTGTTACCTTTGTGCTTTCATTGCTTATTAGCTTTCGCTTTTACTTATAAGTTATGGTATCAGAAAAAGATTTAGAAGCCTTAATGGCTCAGGTAGATGGTGCTGTGGATAGGCAGTACGACTTCATTAAAGAGATGAAGCAGATAAAGCAAACGCTTTGGGAACTGAAAGCCCAAATGCGCGCTACTTCGGTATTAACTTCGGCGGTACCCGCAGAAACGGCAGTGCCTGAGGGTATACGTGAGGCAGTAACAGAGACTCCCCCTGTGGAAACGGTAACTCCTGTTGAAGAACGAACCGTAATAAATACTGTGGCTGAGGAAATGACGGCAGCTGTTGTAGAGAAGCAAACGCCTGTTGCGACGGTTGCTGAAGCGGTGCAAGAAACTTCACAACCGAAACAAGAGACCCCTCCGATTACTTTTACAACAAAAACGAATCCGTTTGCGCCTAAAAAGAAGGTGAGAAATCCGTTTGAGCCGAAGCAATCTACTAACTGGGAGCGATTTATCGGTGAAAATTTGTTTAGCAAGATAGGGATAGTGATTATTATTATTGGGGTGTTTATAGGGGTGAAATACTCTATTCAGCACAACCTTATCAGCCCTGCAATGCGCTTGGTTTTAGGTTACTTAATGGGTATAGGGCTTTTTGTAACGGGAGCTATGCTCAAGAAAAAATATGAGAGTTTTAGTGCTATCTTGGTGAGTGGAGCAATGACGATTTTTTACTTCGTCACCTTTATTGCATATGCTGTTTTTGGTTATTTCCCGCAATCTCTTGCCTTTGTGCTGATGTTCCTCTTTACAGCCTTTACGGTACTTGCTTCGTTGAGCTATAACCAAGTGGTGATAGCTATTATAGGGCTTGTGGGAGGTTATGCGGTACCTTTTCTTTTGAGTAATAACTCGGGTCAGGTAGAAATCCTATTTGCGTATACAGCAATTATTAATATAGGTGTGCTGATACTTTCGTTTTATAAGCAATGGCGTTCACTGTACATTTCGGCGTTGTTCCTCACTTGGCTATTGTTGTTCTCGACGTGGGCATCGGCTTATCAGTACGACGATTTTGTACCTTACTTTGTATTTAATTTGGTAACGTTCCTCACTTTCTATGTTGCTTTTATAGCTCAGAAAATACACAGGGTACAGGAATTGGAAGCGGTAGATGTACTTTTGTTCTTGTTTAGTAGCTTGTCGTTCTACGCGATGGGTGTTTGGCTTATATTGGATTATTATCCTAATAATCGGACTTTTGTGGCGATGTTTACATTGCTTAACGCTGTATTTCACTTTTTGGTGGGTTATTATTTTCACCTCAAAAAGACGCCTTCTCAGGCTTTGAAATACTTAGTTTTGGTGTTGGCACTCTCATTTGCTACTTTGGTAATCCCGATACAGTTTAAAGGAACGTGGATAACTATCTTCTGGATAGCTGAAGCTACGTTACTCTTTGGGTTTGGACGTACTAAAAAAATGCCTGTGTACGAGCGAATTTCATACGCAGTAGTGATTTTGGCTACTTTCAGTTTGCTGATAGATTGGGGGAAAGGCTCTTATAGTATCTTTGATATGGAAGACGCGAGTGCGTATATCACGCCTTTTGCTAACTCGCTCTTTATTACAGGGTTACTTTATAGTGTGGCGGTAGGAGCAATGGCTTATATCAATGATAAATACAAAGAGACAGGGACGCTTAATAAAGTGTTGAGCTTTTTGTTCAATATTTTTTCGGTACTTATTTTGTATTGCACTTTTTACAGAGAGATAAGCGTGTTTTGCGATATGAGGGCTCTAAATCAAGACCCTGAGATTTACAACCATTATGAGGCATATCAAGACCTGAACACTTTTAAAGGAGTATGGCATATTATATACAGTGTGTTGTTTATTTCGGCTTATAGTTTTCTGAATGTGAAGTACCTGAAAAAGAAATTGTTGGCAGAACTACAAATAGGCTTAAACTTTTTGTTACTGACTATATTTATGACCTTGGGGCTTTACTATTTCAGTGAGTTGCGTGAACGTTATATGGAAGAAGCGCAGGAAGGAGGGCAGTTATCACTTTGGTTTTTAAATATTAGATATGTGGGTTTGCTCTCGCTGGTGGTATTAGGCAATAGCATTTATGCCCTCAGTAAGTTTTTGGAATTTAAAACAGGAGCAAGGCGTGTATTGGAAATGTTGTTGCATCTGGTTATTTTGTGGGTTGCTAGCAGTGAATTACTGCACTGGACAGATATATATGAATCGGTAGCTAATTATAAATTAGGTCTTACAATTTTATGGGGAGGTTATGCTATTTTATTGGTAGTATTGGGTATTTTTAAAAGGAAGAAATACCAGCGAATATCGGGTATTATATTGGTAGGTTTTACGCTGTTGAAGTTATTCTTTTACGATACTACCCACCTCGACACTCTTCATAAGACTATAGTGTTTGTACTGCTTGGGGTATTGCTACTGATAGCATCGTTCCTCTATAACAAATATACCAAAGAAATAGAGGGAGAGCAAAAATAAGAGGATACAAGATTAAAAAGAGAGAGAAAAAATGCTAAATGTGTATTATTTTTCCAAATAAGAAGAGAGAGATTAGAGGAGTTAGTTTTATTATAGTAAGCTGTAAATCAAACTAATAAAAGGCGAAGATTGTTGTAAGGAAAATTTTTTGATAAAAAAATACATATAATTAAAATAAAAGCATTACTTTTGTGCCATAATAACCAAAATTTAATTTTGTAATGATTAGAGATTATAGAGACATTAAGCTTACTGTACAACGTCCTACTCCTATTGACAAGGAGGTGAACTGGAATAAATCGTTGGTAGTGATTAGTGAAACTGATATTTATGGTCGTATTACCAATGTAAACGATGTGTTTTGCAATGTTTGTGGCTATAGTGCTGCGGAAATGGTAGGGCAACCACATAGTATCATTCGCCACCCTGATATGCCTAAACTGATTTTTAAATTGCTTTGGGATAACCTTAAATTGGGGAATAACTTTATTGGGGTGATTAAGAACTTAGCAAAATCAGGGGAGTATTATTGGGTAATCACCGATTTTGAAATGCGTAGAGATGGGGATGGGAATATCACACACTACATTGCACGCCGTAGATCGGTGCCCAAAGGAGTAATAGACAACTATGTAGCACCGTTTTATGATACGCTTTTGAAGCTTGAGAAGATAGGAGGAATGGAGCTTAGCACCCGTTTTTTCAAGAACTACTTAGCTAAACAAGGCAAGGATTATATTGATTTCATTATAGATATAATGAATGAAAATAGAGAAAATGTGTCTTTCGAAGAAAATCAAGTATCATCAGTAGATACTACACAAGTGATTTCAGATGATATTGTAACTATGAATGAGGCTCAAAACGAGAAACGCAAGAGTTTCTTTGGTAGATTGTTTGTGCAATAACTATCTAGAGCAACTTATGTGATTAACTAAAAAATTTAAAATAATATGTCAGAATTTAAAAGTGCTGTACCTACAATTGCAAGACTCACTCCTATTGACCGTGAAGTACAGTGGGATAAGACCAAAGTACTCATCAGTGAAACAGATGCGATTGGTACTATTACCAAAGTGAATGATGTGTTTTGTGAGGTATCACACTACACTGCTGAAGAACTCATAGGACAACCTCATAACTTGATACGCCACCCCGATATGCCAAAACTTATTTTTAAGCTTCTTTGGGATAACTTAAAGGCGGGAAATAACTTTGTGGGTGTGATTAAGAACTTAGCTAAAACAGGAGAATACTACTGGGTGGTTACTGATTTTGAAATGCGTCGTGATGCATCGGGTAATATTACACATTACATTGGCAGAAGAAGATCGGTGCCTGAAGCAGCGATTAAAGACTATTTGGCACCTTTCTATGATTCACTTTTGAAAATGGAGAGGATAGGGGGTGTAGAATTGAGCAGTCGTTTCTTTAAAAACTATTTGGCTAAGCAAGGGAAGGACTATGTTGACTTTGTGATTAGTATTATGTCAGAGGGTCAAACTAAATTTACAGCTGAAACTGTATCGGGCGTTGATAATAACAACGTGACAGTATCTGACGATATTTACCAAATGGATGACTCGAAGAATGAAAAGCGCAAGAACTTCTTCGAGCGTTTGTTTAACTAATAAAAATATTAGAGAGAGATAAGAGGGGAATAGAGGTAGACTCTATTCCTCTTTTTTGTGGCATAGGATTTGTTATTTATTGAGCGTGGATTGTCAATTGAAAATTATTTTATACTTTTGCCCCGACTAATTAATTCAATAACGAAATGGACTTAACAGCCTATCACTTTGTATCGCTGTTTCGCAATAATGTACAGCAATACCCACAGAAAGACGCTTTGATGGGAAGAGACGCTTCTTTTCATTGGAAAGGTATTACGTGGGAGACCTTAGGCAGTACCACAACCCTTTTATCTAAATCTCTGCTTTCATTGGGTATCCAGCCCCAAGAAACTGTAGGGATTCTTGCACAGAACACCCCACAATGGTCGCTTGCCGACCTTGCTTGCTTGCAAATACGTGCCATTCCGGTACCCATATATACTACAAACACCGCTGAACAAGCCCTCTACGTGATGAATCACGCTGAGGTGAAAGTGCTGTTTGTAGGCGATGAAAAGCAATACCACAAAGCTCTTGAAGTAGCCTCTCAGTGCCCCACTTTGCAAATGATTGTGGTATGTGATAACGAAGTGCCTCTTACTGAAAAACAGTATTCCATTCACTGGAATGACTTTTTGGTACTCGGTAATAGTCCGCAGTACGATACAGAGTTAGACAAGCGCATTGCAGAACGCAATTTAGACGACCTTTTTACGATTATCTACACTTCGGGTACTACGGGTGAGCCCAAGGGAGTAATGCTCACTTATGAGAATTTAGCTTTCCAAATGGTAGGACATACCGAGCGCTTATCTACCGTAGATAACACTGATACGTCATTGGCTTTCTTGCCACTATCGCACGTATTTGAACGCGCGTGGACGTACTTCTGCCTTTACAAAGCAATTACTGTTTATTACTTAGATGATACTAACTTAGTGCGCGAAGCCCTTGCTGAGGTACGCCCTACCTTGATGTGTGCTGTACCGCGCTTCTACGAAAAGATATTTGCCACCGTACACGACCGAGCTGACGCATCGTCATTTGTAAAGCGTAAGCTCTTCCGCTTGGCAATAGCTACTGGTAAACGTGTATTGGCATTACGCGAACAAGGTAAGAAACCGTCGTTTGTCTTACAGAAAGCTTATAACCTTTTTGATAAAATGGTGTATAAGAAACTGAAAGAGGCTCTTGGTGGACGCATTAAGTTTATGCCTTGTGGAGGGGCAAACCTCGAACCTAGTATCGGACGTTTCTTTCAGTCGATAGGAATTAACCTGAAATTGGGTTATGGGATGACCGAAACGACTGCTACTATATCTTGTTGGGGCGACGATCGTATCAACCCACAATCGGTAGGGAATGTAATGCCTAATGTACAAGTGCGGATAGGAGAGGAGAACGAGATATTGGTAAAAGGAGGAATGGTGATGAAGGGTTACTACAAGAACCCAGAAGAAACCGCCAAAGCTTTTACTCCTGATGGTTATTTACGCACGGGAGATGCGGGTAATTTGGACGGGAATAACAATCTCTTTATCACCGAGCGCATTAAAGAACTGATGAAGACCTCTAACGGCAAATACATTGCTCCACAGATGATTGAAGGCAAGGTTGGGAAGTATAACCTTATAGAACAAATAGCCGTGATTGCTGATGGTAAGAAATTTGTTTCTGCCCTTATTGTACCTAATTATGAGATGCTCTCACAAGCACTAAAAGACCTCAATATTAAGTGCAAAAACACGGCAGATATGATAAAGCATAGCCAAGTGATTGAGTACATAGGTAAGCAACTACAAAAATTTCAGAAAGACCTACCCGACTACGAGCAGATTAAGAAGTTTACGCTTCTGCCTTCGGCTTTCACTATTGAGCGTAATGAGATTACTCCTTCGCTTAAACTCAGAAGAAAAGTGATTTATGCCAATTATAGTCGTGAAATAGAGGCGATGTACAGATAAAGATATTAGAGACTATCCGTAAAAGCATTGTTGTATTTTCTTATTTTGTATCTTTGCGCCCGATTTTTAATATTATCGGCTAATCGAAGAGTAATTTGTATGAAAAGATTCTTATTTATGGCAATATTAAGTTGCCTTGGTCTTGTGTTTGTACAATGTACCAAAACCGACACAGAACGTGTAGAAATTAAAGGAGAACGCGGTGAGCGTGGCAACTTAATCCTCTCAGGAATAGGCGTGCCTGATGCTTCTCAAGGAACGATAGGCGATTATTATCTCGACCTATCTACAGCCAATCTTTATGGAGCTAAAACAGCAAAAGGCTGGGGAACTCCTATTTCTTTAAAAGGCTTAAAAGGTGATGCGGGAGCCGATGGTGCGAATGGTACTAACGGTCAAGACGGGAAAGATGCCTCTGTACCTCAAATAAAGAATGGCTTTTGGTATATAGGTGAAACGAATACTCATATTAAAGCCCAAGGAGAAAAGGGTACTGATGGTACTAATGGCACTAATGGTCAAAACGGTCTTACGCCTCATATAGGAGACAATGGTAATTGGTTTATAGGGAATCAAGATACTCATATAAAAGCTCAAGGAGACAAAGGAGACAAAGGAGAAACAGGTGCTACAGGAGCACAAGGACTTCCTGGTAAAGATGGCTCTAAAATATATTCAGGACAAGGCAAACCCGTGAGTCAAGGAATAGAAGGTGATTACTATATCGATACTGAAGCTAAAATATTCTATGGACCTAAAACCAATACAGGTTGGCCTTCTACCGGTATTTCTCTTACCGCTCAACAAATGAGTGACACAGACTATGAACTTAGCACTGACGGAAAAATATTGCTAAAATGGAAAAATGATAAAACACTTTTTATTGATATGAACACTGACCCTAAGCTAAAAGATGTAGAAATCATAGCTGACAATGCTTTTAACGCAGAAATAAATAAACTCACATACCAGTTGAGAACTTTTGTCATTGGGGATAAAGTAAAAGATATAGGGGCTAAGGCTTTCTATCTATGTACTAAATTGACAAGTGTAGAAGTATCGAATGAGAATATAAGAAGAGAGATTACAAAAATAAAAACGCAAACCTTTGCTAATTGTACTCATCTACAAAATGTAGATATTCCTTCGAGCGTTACTACTATTGAAGCAAGAGCTTTCACAGGTTGTAATAGACTTACAAGTGTTATACTTCCTGAAACAGTAAACAATATAGTAAATAATGCCTTTGGAAAGTGTGATAATTTGCATACCGTAATCATACGTAACCCTAATGCTTTTAGTATAGGCACTATGGCATTTAATCAAACACTATTGCGCAACATTTATGTCCCTTCCGGGAAAGTAGAGGAATATAAAACATTAAACCCTCAATACAAAGATTTTATCAAATAAGATATAAACAAAAAAAGCTACCAATTCGGTAGCTTTTTTTATTACCTTTTATCTTTTACCTGTTACCTGAATAAACGCTTCTTCCAAATTAAATGCTTGCACTTCGGTAATAAGGTTTTGAGGTGTGTCTTCTTTTAGCAATTGTCCTTCGTTTAAAATACCTACACGGTCACAAAAATCCTGTGCCTCTTGTAAATGATGGGAGGTGTAAAGTATCGACATTCCTCCTCTGTTCAATTCCTTTAAATAATCGATAATAATATTTTTGGATTGCACATCCACCCCCACTGTAGGTTCGTCTAAGAAAAGCACCTCAGGGCTGTGCAATATACCCGCCACCAAGTTGATACGGCGTTTCATTCCTCCCGAAAAATGAGCAATCTTCTTATTGGCAACTGAGGCTAAGGCTACTCGTTCAAGAGCTTCGTCAGTGAGTGCTTTTAGTTGTTTGCCTTTGAGTCCATACAGGCTACCGAAATAATGCAAGTTTTCGCGAGCGGTAAGCGTAGGATACAAAGCGTATTCTTGCGGAACCACCCCTATTTTATACCTAAGGCTTGTATCTTTATAAGTAAGTCCTACAATAGAAAAACTCCCCATCGTAGGTTTGATACTCCCAAAAAGAATAGACATCAAGGTAGTTTTTCCCGCTCCATTAGGCCCTAAAATACCATAAATTTCTCCTCTTCTCACCTTAAACGACACATCGTTTAAGGCAAGGCTAGTGGCTTCTTTATATTGTTTGCTGAGGTGGGTTACCTCAATGGCATTGGGGGGTGTACTCATATTCTCAAAAGCTAAAAAGCGGGGCAAGTTAGTCAAAATATTGCAATTAGCAAAGTTTTTTGTACATTTGCAGGGTTTTAATAGGTAACAAGTAACACAATGAACGAAAATGTAACGCTTAGAATAGCAATGCCTCAGGATACTCCTGCTATTTGGGCAATCCTATCTGTTGCTATTGAGCGTCGCAAAGCCGATGGCAGTAACCAGTGGCAAGACGGCTACCCTAATGAAGAGGTTATAGCTAACGATATCGCCCATCAATATGGCTATGTACTCACAGAAGGCAACGAAATATTAGGCTATGTTGCTCTCCTCATCAACAACGAACCTGCTTATGAGGCTATCAAGGGCAAATGGCTTACCAATGCCGACTTTATGGTATTTCATCGCGTAGCAATTTCGCCTGACTATTTGGGGCGTGGCTTAGCAAAGTTTCTTCTTCAAAAGATAGAAGAAATAGCTCACAATAAAGGCATTCCTTCTTTGCGAGCCGATACTAATTTCGATAATGCCCCGATGTTACACCTATTCGAAAAATTAGGCTATAAGTACTGCGGTGAAGTTACTTTCAGAGGTACTCCCCGCAAAGCCTTTGAGAAAAAACTATGAATCAAGAATTACTCACCTATTTAGAACATTTTATTACCGAAGAACGCAAGGAACGTTTTTTACAGGTAATAAGCGTGCGTACCAATCACTTTACGGTAGCGATGGAAGATGTATTCCAAATGCATAACACCAGTGCCGTAGTGCGCACTTGCGAAGTCTTTGGCGTACAACAAGCACACAGCATAGAAGGACGATTTGGCAAACGCATCGATGCCAAAATAGCAATGGGTGCTCAAAAATGGGTAGACGTCTTCCGCTATAACGATACCCAAAGTTGTATCGATACCCTCCGTGCCCAAGGTTACCAAATTGTGGCAACAACCCCACACAAAGACGCTTATTTCCTCAACGACTTCGATATTAGTAAAAAGAGTGCTTTCTTCTTTGGTACAGAAAAAGAAGGACTCTCTGAGCAAGTACTCTCACAAGCTGATACATATTTAAAAATTCCAATGGTAGGTTTTACCGAAAGTTTGAATATCTCGGTAGCGGTAGCCATTGTTTTGCAACAGCTTACTGATAAACTCCGCCGTAGCCAAGTAGCTTGGCAACTCACCGACGAAGAACGCCTCAGCACTCTTATCAATTGGACAAAGAAATCCATTCGCAACGTAAAAGATGTGCTAAAACGCTACGAAGAACTCACCGCTCAAAAATAAAAACCTTCAATAAACTTCCTCCTATCTTCGCATTAACTACAAGAAATCTTCATCATTTCTTTGTTCATTCTTTTCCTACTTGCCTGCCCTGCTACGACTGCCCGTGTGGCTTGCACCGTCTTTTGTATGAACTTTGCCAAAGTTTCAAACATTGCCAAAGTTGAACTCCACTAATAACCTTCTTTCTATCTCTATCTTAGATTCGCCTTACCTTCATCGTAGGTTCGTCTTTTGTTCATCATTCCTTCGTCTTTTGTTCGTTGTAGAGCCACTGTAGAGCCACTGTAGAGCCACTGTAGAGCCACTCATCGTTCGATTATCCTATAAGTTTTGTATAATCCTCTCCCAATTTCACCATTAACCATTAATCATTAATCATTAACTACGCTTCCCATTTTCTAATTTTCAAATTTGCTAATTTTCTAA